>NZ_JBEPBI010000054.1:0-46276 GCF_040299045.1 Streptomyces sp. NPDC001027 | reverse complement strand
CCGACGTCGGTTCCGGGCCACGCCCGTTGATTCGGCCTGCCCTGTCCTTCCCGGGCCGGCTGCCGCCTACTTCGGCTGCGGCTTGCGCACCGACAGGTGCAGCTCCCTCAGCCGGGCCTCCTCCAGCTCCGTCGGCGCGCCCATCATCAGGTCCTGGGCGTTGCCGTTGAGCGGGAAGGAGATGGTCTCGCGGATGTTCGGCTCGTCGGCGAGCAGCATGACGATGCGGTCGACGCCCGGGGCGATCCCGCCGTGCGGCGGCGCGCCGAAGCGGAACGCGCGCAGCATGCCGGCGAACTTGTCCTCGACGGTCTCGCGGTCGTAGCCCGCGATCTCGAACGCCTTGAGCATGATGTCGGGCTCGTGGTTGCGGATCGCGCCGGAGGACAGCTCGACGCCGTTGCAGACGATGTCGTACTGCCAGCCCAGGATGTCCAGCGGGTCCTGGGTCTCCAGGGCCTCCAGACCGCCCTGCGGCATCGAGAACGGGTTGTGCGAGAAGTCGATCTTGCCGGTCTCCTCGTCCTTCTCGTACATCGGGAAGTCGACGATCCAGCAGAAGCGGAAGACGTTCTCCTCGAAGTGCCCGGCGCGCTTGGCGGCCTCGACCCGGACCGCGCCCATGATCTTCGAGACCTCGTCGAACTCGCCGGCCCCGAAGAAGACGGCGTGACCGGCGGCCAGCGACAGGCGCTTGGTCAGCTCGGCGACGTTCTCCTCGGTGAGGAACTTCGCGATCGGGCCGGACAGCGATCCGTCCTCGGCCACCCGCACCCAGGCCAGGCCCTTCGCCCCCTGCGAGACGGCGAAGTCGCCCAGCTGGTCGAAGAACTTCCGGGGCTGCGCGGAGACGTCCGGCACCGCCAGCGCACGCACGTGCTTGCCGGCGAAGGCCTTGAACTCCGAGCCCTCGAACACGTCGGTGATGTCGACGAGCTCCAGCTGCGCGCGCAGGTCCGGCTTGTCGGAGCCGTACTTCAGCATCGACTCGCGGAACGGGATGCGCGGGAAGGGCGACGTGACGTGGCGGCCGCCGCCGAACTCCTCGAACAGCTCCGTCATGAGCTTCTCGATCGGCTGGAAGACGTCCTCCTGCTCGACGAAGCTCATCTCGACGTCGAGCTGGTAGAACTCGCCCGGCGAACGGTCCGCGCGCGCGTCCTCGTCACGGAAACAGGGCGCGATCTGGAAGTAGCGGTCGAAGCCCGAGATCATCAACAGCTGCTTGAACTGCTGCGGGGCCTGCGGCAGGGCGTAGAAACGGCCCGCGTGCAGCCGGGACGGGACGACGAAGTCGCGGGCGCCCTCGGGCGAGGTCGCGGACAGGATCGGCGTCGCCATCTCGTTGAAGCCGAGCGCCGTCATCTTGTGCCGCATCGCCGAGATGACCGACGTGCGCAGCATGATGTTGCGGTGCATGCGCTCACGGCGCAGGTCGAGGAAGCGGTACTCCAGACGCCGCTCCTCGTTGACCCCGTCCTCGGCGTTGATCGTGAAGGGCAGGGGCTGAGCGGCGCCGAGCAGCTCCACCTCGCCGACCTCGACCTCGACCTCACCGGTGGGCAGGTCCGCGTTGACGTTCTCGGCGCCCCGGGAGACGACCTTGCCGTCGATCCGGACCGTCGACTCCTTGGTCAGCTTGTCGAGCGCCTCGTAGGCGGGCGTGCCCGGACGGGCGACGAGCTGCGTGATGCCGTAGTGGTCGCGCAGATCGATGAAGAGGATGCCGCCCAGGTCGCGCCGATTGTGCAGCCAGCCGCTCAGCCGGACGTCGGTGCCGACGTCAGAGGCGCGGAGCTCGCCGCAGGTGTGGGACCTGTACCGATGCATCGTCGTTCATCCAGTCTTCGCGGATCGGGGTCTGGGATTCATGGTGTTTCACGTGAAACAACCCCCAGAGTACCGGGCACGCCACGCGGGCCTCCCCCCATTACCGGGCGCCCGAGACGGCCCGGGCGCGGCAGGAACACCCGGGGATCAGTGGCACTCTTGCTTCCCGTCTTCTTAAAGTGGGGCAATGCGCACTGGCGAGCCGCTGCCCGCCGTGGGGGAGGTACTCACCGCCCTCGCGACCGGCCTGTGGCACTGGGACACCGCCACCGGGTTGGTCACGGTCGACGCCGAGGCTGCCCGGCTGCTCGGGCTGCCCCGGGAGGAGACCGTCCTCACGGAGGCCCAGACCCGGGCCCGGCTGCACCCCGTCGACTGGAACGAGATCACCGGGGTGATCCAGCTCGCGGTCGCCGAGGGCACCCTCGCCGAGGTGCGGATCCGCATCATGGACGACCGGGGGCGGGTGGTCCGGGTAGTCCGCAGCCGTTCCAAGCCGTCCTTCGACCCGGCCAGGAAGGCGTACGAGCTGATCGGCACCCTCCAGGAGGTCACCGAGCCGACGCCGGGCACGCCGGCCGGGCGGACCGCGGTCACCGGCGACTGGCGCCGGTCACGGGAGGCGTTCCTGCTGGACGCGGGCCGGGCGCTGGCGGAGGCACGGTCCACCGAGGAGGTGCTGCGGGTCGCCGCCGGACTGTCCATGCCAGGCTTCTCCCCGGACGGCCTCGCCGTCTTCGGCGTGGAGGGCGAACGGCTGACGATCATCGGCCACCACGGACACCAGTCGGGCGACGACGACCCCTTCACCCAGATGTCCATCCATACGGACTATCCGGCCGCCGAGGTCGTGCGCACCGGGCGTGCCGTGTACCTGTCCTCCCCCGAGCAGTACAAGGAACGCTACCCGCTGACCTGGCCGCTGGCCGCGCCCTTCGGCCGTCACTCCTGGGCGTTTCTGCCGCTCACCGTGGCCGGCCGCACGATGGGCGCCTGGATGGCCGGCTTCGCCTACCCGGTGGCGTTCACCCCGGACGAGCGGTCCGTGCTCACGACGGTCGCCAGGATGCTCGCCCAGGCCCTCACCCGCGCGAGCGCGGCGGAGACCCAGCGCGAGCTGACCGACGGTCTGCAACGCTCCATGCTCCCGACGCTCGGCCCCGAGATACCGGGCATGACCCTCGCCGCGCGCTACATACCGACCGGCGGCGGCCTCCAGGTCGGCGGCGACTGGTACGACATGATCCCGCTGCCCGGCGGCGCGTCCCGGACGAACCCCGGGGCGGGCCGCTTCGCCCTGGTCATCGGGGACGTCCAGGGCCACGACGTCCGTGCGGCGGGTCTCATGGGACAGCTGCGCATCGCGCTCCGGGCCTACGCCGCCGAGGGCCACCGCCCCGACGCGGTCCTGTCCCGGGCCTCCGGATTCCTGCACGGTCTCGCCGACGCGGACGGCCGCGCCGATCTGCGCTTCGCCACCTGCCTGTACATCGAGGTCGATCCGGTGACCGGGGTGCTGGAGGCCGCCCGGGCCGGCCACCTGGACCCGGCGGTCCGGATGGCCGACGGCACGGTGCTGGTGCGCGCCACCGCGGGCGGGCTGCCGCTGGGCATCGACCCGGACGCCGACTACCCCACCACCCGGCTCGCCCTGGAACCCGGCGAGGCACTGATGCTGTGCACCGACGGCCTGCTCGAGACCGGGGGGCACGACCTCGACACCGGCTGGCGGCGGGTCCGCAAGATCCTGGAGTCGCACGAGGGCGACCTCGAGGAACTGGCCGACGCCCTGGTCCAGGCGGTGCACGGGCCCTCCTCGCACCACACCACGGGTCCGCTCGCCGACCGCCGCGAGGACGACATAGCGGTGCTGCTGCTCTGCCGCCAGGGCGCGGGCGGCTGCGGTCCGAGCGCGGCTCCGCTGCCCGCCCGGCAGCCCGTGCGCCGCTCGATGCTGACGGTCGCGCAGGCCGAACCGGAGCGCATCGCCGTGGCCCGGCAGCAACTGCGCGAGCTTCTGCACGACTGGACCTGCGACGACCAGGTCGACTCGGCCGTCCTGCTCGTCTCCGAGACCCTGACGAACGTCCTCGTGCACACCGACGCCGACGCGCTGCTGGTCGCCGAGGTCACCGGCGCCGCCGGTGAACGCCGGCTCCGCATCGAGGTCACCGACACCAGCGACGACCTCCCGCACATGCGTCGCCCCGGCGAGCTGGCCTCCTCGGGCCGCGGCCTGGTCCTCATCGAGCTGCTCGCGGACACCTGGGGAGTGGCGCCGCGAGGCGAGGGCAAGAGCATCTGGTTCGAGCTCTACGAGCCGTCGGCGACAGCGCCGTAGCGCGTCCGCAGCTCGTGCAGGACCCCGAAGCCGGCCGCGGTCACGGGCACGGCGAGCAGCATGCCGAGAATCCCGGCCACGGACGCCCCCGCCGTGATCGCGACCATGACCACCGCCGGGTGCATCTGCACGGTCCGGCTCTGGATCACCGGCTGCAGCACATGCCCCTCCAGCACCTGCACCGCGAGCACCACGCCGAGCGCCCACAGCGCGATGACGAACCCGCGGTCGGCGAGCGCGACCAGCACGGCGACCGCTCCGGAGAGGAAGGCGCCGAGATACGGGATGTACGCCCCGACGAAGACGAGGGCGCCCAGCCCCACCGCCCCGGGCACATCGAGGACGAGCAGCCCGACCGTGATGCACACGGCGTCGATGAAGGCGATGAACGTCGTCCCCCGCATGAACCCCTCGACGGCGCGGAAGGCCCTGCGGGCCATGGCCTCGAGGGTGTCGGCGCTGCCGCCCGGAGCGACGGACCGCAGGACGCCGACGGCCCGGTGCGAGTCCCGCAGGAAGAAGAAGACGAGCAGCAGCGCCAGCACGGCCATGGCGATGGTCTCGCCGACGACGCTCACCCCGCTGATGACGTTCGAGGCGGCCGTTCCCCCGAACTTGGCGAGCAGCTCCTTCGCGTTGGCGGCGAGGTCGTCGAGCGAGGTCCCGGCGGCCCCGAAGTGATCGGCGATGCTCCGCCCCGCCGACCTGAGCGCGGCGACGATCTGGTCTCCGCTGTCGATCAGCGCGGCGACGACGATGTACACGGCCCCGCCGACCACGGCGACGACGGCGACACAGGTGACCCCGGCGGACAGCGACCGCGGCACCCCGGCCGCCACCATCCGCCGGTGCAACGGCCGCAGCAGAGCGGTGCCGAGCAACGCCAGCAGCACGGGCGTGACGGCGGTGCGCAACTCCGCGCACAGCCGGATCCCCACGTACCCGACGCCCGACGCGAGCAGGATCACGCCGCACCAGGCGGCGAACCGGCGCGCGGGAAGCGGGAGCAGATGCACGGCTCCAGCGGATCACGGCCCGGTCGCCCTGTCCTGACCGGACGGCCACCCGGGTGAACGGGACATGACCCGGGCACGGAATCGAACGTCCGCTCCTAACGGGTGAACATCCTTGCCAGCGCGGCTCGTTGCCCCGGCATATGCCTACCGTCCGAGACGGAGGTGATGCTCGATGTACGAGCAGAACAACACACCGCCGCCGAACCGGCCGGCGGCACACCAGGACGCGATCGACGTCAACGACTTCGTGTTCGCGGCGACGGGGGCACGGCTGCGGCGGCTCACGTTGCCGGACGGGGAGCACTGGTTCGTGGCGGCGGACGTGGCCACGGAACTCGGGTACGTGAACACACGCCAGGCGCTCCTAGCGCATGTCTCACCAGATTGCACAAGGTCGCTGGGTGAGATTGCACAAGGCGTCTGTACAGCAGACACCTCGCGCAAACTTGCAGGTCACAGGCTGCAGAAGTCGATGAGGATGGTGAGCCTGAAAGGCCTCATCAGGCTCGTCAACGGCTGCACCAAACTCGAGTGCGTCCCGTTCAAGACCTGGGTCGACGAGGTCATCCTGACCGTCCAACAGCAGGGCTCGTACTCCCTGGAGCCCGCGCCCGTGCAACCCGCCCCCGCCGGCGGCACCGCGTACGTCATGCCGGAGCAGGTCGTCGACGCCCTCGTGCGCCTCGAAGAGCGCAACATGCAGATGGACGAGAGCCTGGCCGCCTTCGCCGGGGAGCGCAACGACCTGCTGCGGCAGATCAACCGGAGCCAGAGCCGGATGGCGGACGCGCTGGACGACATCGCCGAAGCCCTCGGCCGCCGCGCCGACCGCTCACGACCCGTCTGCGAAGCGGAGCTGACGCCCCGGGAGCTGCTCGCCCTGTGGAAGGCGAAGAACCTCGTCGTCACGGACGACGTGCACGCGGTCGCCGCCGTCCTCGCCCCGGCGCTGGTGCGCGGCGAAGCCCGCTACCGCGTCGAGGAGATCGCCACGCGTACGGGGCTGTCGCACGAGCGGATCCACGACTGCCTGCGGATGCTGCTCAAGCGGGGGTGTCTGCGGCAGACCGGCTGTTCCGCCGACGGAGCACCGGTCTACGTGCTGCCGTAGCCGCCCGGTGACATGAGACAGGCCCGAAGTCGCAAACCGATGTTGCGGCTTCGGGCCTTGTCGTACCGTACCGGATTCCCGGCGGGCAGGAAGGCTGAACGCGAGGGCTAGATGCCCTCAGCCGTCATCCCGTGCACGGCCGGGATCGTGCCCAGGCGGCCCTTCTGGAAGTCGTCGAACGCCTGCTGGAGCTCGTCCTTGGTGTTCATGACGAACGGGCCGTAGTGGGCCATGGGCTCACGGATGGGCTGTCCGCCCAGCAGCACGACCTCCAGGTCCGGCGTGTTCGCGTCCTGCTTCTCGTCCGCGCGGACCGTCAGCGAGGAGCCCGCGCCGAAGACCGCGGTCTGGCCCAGGTGGATCGGGCGGCGCTCCGCGCCGACCGCGCCCTTGCCCGCGAGGACGTACGCGAGGCCGTTGAAGTCCTCGCGCCACGGCAGGGTGACCTCCGCGCCCGGCGCCACCGTCGCGTGGATCATCGTGATCGGCGTGTGCGTGACGCCGGGACCGGCGTGCCCGTCCAGCTCGCCCGCGATGACCCGCAGCAGCGCGCCGCCGTCGGGGGTGGTGAGGAGCTGTACGTGTCCGCCCCGGATGTCCTGGTAGCGCGGCGCCATCATCTTGTCCCTGGCCGGCAGGTTCACCCACAGCTGCAGGCCGTGGAAGAGACCGCCGGACATGACCAGCGACTCCGGCGGCGCCTCGATGTGCAGCAGGCCCGAGCCTGCCGTCATCCACTGGGTGTCGCCGTTGGTGATGGTGCCGCCGCCGCCCTGGCTGTCCTGGTGGTCGAAGATCCCGTCGATGATGTAGGTGACGGTCTCGAAGCCGCGGTGCGGGTGCCAGGGGGTGCCCTTGGGCTCGCCCGGCGCGTAGTCCACCTCGCCCATCTGGTCCATCATGATGAACGGGTCGAGGTGACGGTAGTTGATCCCGGCGAACGCGCGGCGCACCGGGAAGCCCTCGCCCTCGTAACCGCTCGGCGCGGTCGTGACGGCGAGCACGGGGCGGGCCACGGCCTCGGCCGGCGCGGTGACGCGCGGCAGGGTCAGCGGGTTCTCGACGGTCACTGCGGGCATGTCCGTACCTCCTTGGGCGGCGTACGTCTCACTTTAGTTGAGCATTGAACTTTCTGCCACCCATAACGGCGGAAGCCCGGAGGGCATTCCCTCCGGGCCGCATCGCACGGGCGCTCCGTCTCAGCCGTACATCCGGCGCATCGCGAACTCGACCATCTGCTCCACGGCCTTCGCGTCGAAGACCATCCGGTGCTCGCCCTCCATGTCGAGGACGAAGCCGTAGCCGGTGGGCAGCAGGTCGATCACCTCCGCGCCGGTGATCACGAAGTACTTGGACTCCTTGCCCGCGTACCGGCGCAGCTCCTTGAGACTGGTGAACATCGGGATCACCGGCTGCTGGGTGTTGTGCAGGGCGAGGAAGCCGGGGTTGTCGCCGCGCGGGCAGTAGACCTTGGAGGTGGCGAAGACCTGCTGGAAGTCCTCGGCGGCGAGCTGGCCCGTGGTGAAGGCGCGCACCGCGTCCGCGAGGGACGGCGGCGACGGTTCCGGATAGAGGGGCGGCTGCTGGCCGTACCCGCCATGGCCGCCGGGCATCTGCTGCTGCGGCGACGCGTACTGCTGCTGCGCAGCGCCGCCGTCCATGGGCTGGCCGTATCCGTACATGGGCGCAAGCGTACCGAGGCGCGCCGACGGCGGAGCGAGGTAGACCCTTCTCACACTTGGACGACGGGGGTTGCAACTTATTACCGGCGGGTAGCATCATCGTAGGTACTTGCTACTTGTCGGTATGTGAACCAGCGCGAGGATCCAGTGCCTCGCCCATCTCTCCAACGGATTCCGGGAGCCGTCGCCATGGGGCACTACAAGTCGAATCTTCGCGACATCGAGTTCAACCTCTTCGAGGTGCTCGGGCGCGACAAGCTGTACGGCACCGGCCCGTTCGAGGAGATGGACACCGAGACCGCGAAAAGCATCCTGGAGGAGCTGACCCGCCTCTCGGAGAACGAGCTGGCGGAGTCCTTCGCGGACGCCGACCGCAACCCGCCGGTCTTCGACCCGCAGACCAACACCGCGCCGGTCCCCGCCTCGTTCAAGAAGAGCTACCAGGCCTTCATGGACTCCGAGTACTGGCGCCTCGGCCTGCCCGAGGAGATCGGCGGCACCACCGCCCCGCCGTCCCTGATCTGGGGCTTCGCGGAGCTGATCCTCGGCGCGAACCCGGCCGTGTGGATGTACTCCTCCGGTCCGGCCTTCGCCGGCATCCTCTTCGACGAGGGCAACGACGTCCAGAAGAAGATCGCGCAGATCGCCGTCGACAGGCAGTGGGGCTCCACGATGGTCCTCACCGAGCCGGACGCCGGCTCGGACGTGGGCGCGGGCCGCACCAAGGCGGTCCAGCAGGAGGACGGCTCCTGGCACATCGAGGGCGTCAAGCGCTTCATCACGTCCGGCGAGCACGACATGTCGGAGAACATCATCCACTACGTGCTGGCCCGCCCCGAGGGCGCCGGTCCCGGCACCAAGGGCCTGTCCCTGTTCATGGTCCCGAAGACGCTCTTCGACTTCGAGACCGGCGAGCTGGGCGAGCGCAACGGCGTCTACGCCACGAACGTCGAGCACAAGATGGGCCTCAAGGCCTCCAACACCTGCGAGATGACGTTCGGCGACCGCCACCCCGCCAAGGGCTGGCTGATCGGCGACAAGCACGACGGCATCCGCCAGATGTTCCGCATCATCGAGTTCGCCCGCATGATGGTCGGCACGAAGGCGATCTCCACGCTCTCCACCGGATACCTCAACGCGCTCGAGTACGCCAAGGAGCGCGTCCAGGGCCCCGACCTGGCGAACTTCATGGACAAGGCCGCGCCCAAGGTCACCATCACCCACCACCCCGACGTGCGCCGCGCGCTGATCACGCAGAAGGCGTACGCGGAGGGCATGCGCGCCCTCGTCCTCTACACGGCCTCGATCCAGGACGCGATCGCCGTCAAGGAGGCCAACGGCGAGGACGCGAAGACGGAGCACGCCCTCAACGACCTGCTCCTGCCGATCGTCAAGGGCTACGGCTCCGAGAAGGGCTACGAGCAGCTCGCCCAGTCGCTGCAGATCTTCGGCGGCTCCGGGTTCCTCCAGGAGTACCCGATCGAGCAGTACATCCGCGACGCCAAGATCGACACCCTCTACGAGGGCACCACCGCCATCCAGGGCCAGGACTACTTCTTCCGGAAGATCGTCCGCAACCAGGGCGCGGCCCTGAACTCCCTCGCCGAGGACATCAAGAAGTTCCTCGCCCTCGGCACCGGCGGCGAGGACCTGGCCGGCGCCCGCGAGCACCTGGCCAAGGCGGCCGTCGAGCTGGAGGCCATCGTCGGCCTGATGCTGACCGACCTCGCGGCCACCGAGCAGGACGTCAAGAACATCTACAAGGTGGGCCTGAACACCACCCGCCTGCTGCTCGCCTCCGGCGACGTGATCGTCGGCTACCTGCTCCTCAAGGGCGCGGCGATCGCCGCCGAGAAGCTGGAGACGGCCTCCGCCAAGGACCGGCCGTTCTACACCGGCAAGATCGCGGCGGCGAAGTTCTTCGCGGCGAACGTCCTGCCAGGCGTCACCCTGGCCCGCAAGATCGCGGCCGGCGTCGAGCTGGACCTCATGGAGCTGGACGAGGCCGCTTTCTAGGACGCCCCTCCCGGCCGACCCCGGGAACGCGTTCCGGTCACCCCGGGACGCGCTTCCCGGCCGTGGCGGAGAGACGCCTTCCGGAGCACGCTCCGGACGCCTCCGAGACCACGTCCAGAGTCCGCCGCGAGTCCCCCGCGCGTCCCTTGCGGGTCCGCCGTTCCGGGTCCCTCCGAGGACGCAATCGGACTCACCAGGACTCACCGGGACAACCGCGCAGCACTCCACACGGTCCTCACGAGGGCCCGCTCCCATCGCCGGGAGCGGGCCCTCGTACGTCGTTAAGGTGAACACCATGAGCGAACCCTCCCGCTTCGACCGCGGCCACACCGACGACCTCATGACGTATCTGACGGCGAGCCCGTCGCCGTACCACGCCGTGGCGAACGCGGCCGAGCGGCTCGAGAAGGCCGGATTCCGCCAGGTCTCGGAGACGGACGCCTGGGACGCCGAGACGGACGGCGTCTCCGCCTCGGGCAGCGGCGGCCGGTATGTGCTGCGCGGGGGCGCGATCGTGGCCTGGTACGTGCCCGAGGGCGCGGCGCCGCACACGCCGTTCCGGATCATCGGCGCGCACACCGACTCCCCGAACCTGCGCGTCAAGCCGCTGCCCGACACCGGCGCGCAGGGCTGGCGGCAGGTGGCCGTGGAGATCTACGGCGGCCCGCTGCTCAACTCCTGGCTCGACCGCGACCTGGGCCTCGCGGGCCGGCTGACCCTGCGGGACGGCACGACGCGCCTCGTCGACGTCGGCCGCCCGCTGCTGCGCGTCCCCCAACTCGCCATCCACCTCGACCGGTCGGTCAACGCCGACGGCCTCAAGCTCGACAAGCAGCGTCACCTCCAGCCCGTCTGGGGCCTCGGCGGCGACGTCCGCGACGGCGACCTGATCGCGTTCCTGGAGGAGGAGGCCGGGCTGGCCCCGGGTCAGGTCACCGGCTGGGACCTGATGGTGCACTCCGTGGAGCCGCCCGCCTACCTGGGCCGCGACCAGGAGCTGGTGGCCGGCCCGCGCATGGACAACCTGCTGTCCGTGCACGCGGGCGTCGCGGCGCTGACGGCCGTGGCGACGGGCGGCGCGGAGCCGCCGTACATCCCGGTGCTGGCCGCCTTCGACCACGAGGAGAACGGCTCGCAGTCCGACACCGGCGCGGACGGCCCGCTCCTCGGCAGCGTGCTGGAACGTTCGGTCTTCGCGCGTGGAGGCTCGTACGAGGACCGGGCGAGAGCCTTCGCGGGCACCGTCTGCCTCTCCTCCGACACCGGGCACGCCGTGCACCCCAACTACGCGGAGCGGCACGACCCGACGCACCACCCGCGGGTCAACGGCGGGCCGATCCTCAAGGTCAACGTCAACAACCGCTACGCGACGGACGGCACCGGCCGTGCGGTGTTCGCCGCGGCCTGCGAGAAGGCGGGCGTGCCGTTCCAGAACTTCGTCTCCAACAACTCCATGCCGTGCGGCACGACCATCGGCCCCATCACGGCGGCCCGGCACGGCATCCGCACCGTCGACATCGGCGTGGCCATCCTGTCGATGCACAGCGCACGGGAGTTGTGCGGCGACGCCGACCCGTATCTGCTGGCCAACGCGCTCACGGCGTTCCTGCAGGGGTGACGGCCCGGGCGGCGAACAGCCCCGCGACGCATGGCAGTCGACCGCCCGGGTACCCGGATTCCGGTGGTGACCGGAACGGCCGGTACACCGGACAGGAGGCAACACCATGGGCCTCGGCGGATGCATCATCCTCATCGCCGTGGGAGCCATCCTCACGTTCGCGACCGACTGGGACATGCAGGGCGTCAACCTCGACCTGGTCGGCGTGATCCTGATGATCGTCGGTCTGATCGGCGTGACGACCTTCAGCAGCATCGCCCGGCGCCGCCGCGTGATGGTGCCTCCCGCCTCGACCACGGTGGTCGAGACCGAGCGGCGCCCCCACGGCGACGGCTACAGCGACGGCTACGGCGTCTGACCGGGGCCGCCGTGCCCCCGGCCGGGCCGCCGCCGGTCAGGCCTGCGCCTGCGCTTACGCCTGCGGGTCCAGACCGGCGAGGACCAGCGGCAGCCGGTCCGCCGCGCCCTCGGTGAGGCGGACCGGGACACCCCAGTCCTGCTGGTGGACATGGCAGGCCGGGTACTCGTTGGCCGGGTCGTCGTCGCACGAGGCCGCCATCGCGGAGACGTGCAGGACCCCTTCGGGCACCGCGGGATCGAGCTCCAGCGCGCGGGACAGGTCCGTGCCCGCGCCCTCGCCCTTCAACAGCAGCTCGGGCGGGGTGGCGGACACCAGCAGCCGCGTCGACGGACCGTAGCGCGTGTCCAGCTTCTGACCGGCCGGCGCCTGGAAGATCACGTCCAGCCGCAGCGGGCCCGGCGCGACCTCGGTGGCCGCGCGCCGGGTGCGATGAGCCACCGCGTCCACCGTGACGGCCTCCTCGGGCAGCCGCAGCCGGGTCAGCCGGTGCCTGGCCGACTCGACGACCACGATGTCCTCGCCGACCAGGACGGCGTCGCTGGGCTCCCTCAGGTCCGTCGCCAGCGTGCTGACCTCGCCCGTCGCCGGGTCGTAGCGGCGCAGGGCGTGGTTGTAGGTGTCGCTGACGGCGACCGAGCCGTCGGGCAGGACGGTGACGCCCAGCGGGTGCTGGAGCAGCGCCTGCCCGGCCGCGCCGTCGCGGTGCCCGAAGTCGAACAGCCCGGTGCCCACGGCCGTGTGCACGACGCCCGCCCGGTCGACCCAGCGCAGCGCCGACGTCTCCGAGTCGGCGAGCCACAGCCGCTCCCCGCCGGGCGCGGCGGCGAGACCCGACGGCTGGGCGAACCAGGCCTCGGCGCCCGGTCCGTCGACGAGCCCCTCGTTGGTCGTGCCCGCCACGACGCCCACCGTGCCGTCGGCCGGGTCGTACGCCCACAGCTGGTGCACGCCGGCCATGGCGATCCACACCCGGCCGTCGAAGAGCGCCACGTCCCAGGGCGAGGAGAGGTCGACCTCCCGCGCGGGGCCCGACGTCGGCGACCCCTGCCACCACTGCCTGCCGGTCCCGGCCAGGGTCGTCACCGCCCCCGAGTCCAGATCGAGCCGGCGCAGGGCGTGGTTGACGGTGTCGGCGACGACCACGGCCCCGTCGTCGAGCAGGGCGAGGCCCTGCGGTTCGTTGAAGGCGGAGGTCTGCGCCGTGCCGTCGGCGAGGCCGCGCACGCCGGACCCGATCCGGCGCACCACCGTCTCCCCGTCCTCCGCGAGCTCCACGAGCTGGTGCCGTGTGGTGTCGCTGACCAGGATGTTCCCGCCGGGCAGCACCAGAGCCTTGCCCGGGAAGCGCAGCGCGGTCGGCTCGGGCTCCGGGGCCACGTACGGCCCGTCCCCGCGCCGCAGCGTGCCCTTCGCCGCGTGCTCGGCCTCCAGCTCCGCGACCAGCCGCTCGATGGCGTGCACATGGCCCTCGCCGGCGTGCTGCGCGACGACGTACCCCTCCGGGTCGATCACGACGAGCGTCGGCCACGCGCGGACCGCGTACTGCTTCCATGTGGCCAGCTCGGGGTCGTCGAGCACCGGATGCTCCACGCCGTACCGCTCGACGGCGTCGACGACCGCCTGGTGCTCGGCCTCGTGCACGAACTTCGGCGAGTGCACGCCGACCACGACCACCGTGTCCCGGTGCTTCTCCTCCAGCTCCCGCAACTCGTCCAGCACATGCAGGCAGTTCACACAGCAGAACGTCCAGAAATCCAGAACGACGATGCGTCCACGCAGGTCGGCGAGGGTGTACTGCTGTCCGCCCGTGTTCAGCCAGCCGCCCTTGCCGATCAGCTCGGGGGCACGGACACGGACGCGACGGGGGGCCGGGGCCGGTGAGGAGTCGGTCATGCCTCAAGGGTGCCACCGGGCGCCGACAGTCCCGCCCCCGCCCCCTTTCCGCCGGTCGCTGCCGCAGTCGGGTCATTCCGCGCGGCATTTTCCGCGCGGGCCGGGAAGGTCGCGCCCGGCCGGGGAAGCGGTGGCGGTATGAGATTTCTCGTGCGTGACCGGCTGCTCGGGCTCGGAGACGACTACTGGATCGAGGACGACCGCGGCGACAAGGTCTATCTCGTCGACGGCAAGGCGATGCGGCTGCGGGACACCTTCGAGCTGAAGGACACCCGCGGCCGCGTCCTGATCGACATCCACCGGAAGATGTTCGCCCTGCGGGACACGATGGTGATCGAGCGGGACGGCGGGCCGCTGGCCACCATCCGGCGCAAGCGGCTGTCGTTGCTGCGCAACCACTACCGGGTGGCTCTGGCGGACGGCCGCACCGAGCTCGACGTCAGCGGCAGGATCCTCGACCGGGAGTTCGCGGTCGAGTACGACGGCGAACTCCTGGCCGTCGTCTCACGCCGCTGGCTGCACGTGCGGGAGACATACGGCGTCGACGTCGTGCGCGAGGACGCCGATCCGGCGCTGCTGATCGCGGTGGCGGTGTGCGTGATCCACCTCGCGGACAAGGAGCGGCACGACGACTGAGGTCCGGCCGACGGGGCGGGTCAGCCGGCGGGTGCGCGACCAGCCGGCCGGCCGACGGGGCGGGTCAGCCGGCCGGCCGGTCGGCGGGGCGGCGGGGCGGGGTCGGCAGGCCGAGGACGCGGTCCTTGAGGGCGGGGAACAGTTCACGGGTCGTGGCGACCGCGGCCGGGTCGAACTCGACGGTCAGGACCTCCTCGCCGGGCCCCGCCTCGGCCAGCACCTCGCCCCACGGATCGACCACGATCGAGTGACCCGCCTGGGGAACTCCGGCGTGCGTCCCGGCCGTTCCGCATGCGAGGACGAACGCCTGGTTCTCGACCGCCCGCGCCCGGGCCAGCAGCGTCCAGTGCGCCCGCCGGCGCTCCGGCCAGCCCGCGGAGAGGACGAAGGTCTCGGCGCCGGCGTCCACGAGGGTGCGGAACAGCTCGGGGAAACGGAGGTCGTAACAGGTGGCGACGCCGACGGTCGTCTCGGGGAGGCGGACCGTCACCGGCTCCTCGCCCGCGCTCATCAGCACGGCCTCGCCCTTGTCGAAGCCGAAGCGGTGGATCTTGCGGTAGGCGGCGGCCAGCTCGCCGGAGGGAGAGAAGACGAGCGACGTGTTGTAGAGGGCTCCTTGCTCCCCCTCGTCCCCTTCGTCTCCGGTGACGCCGCCCGCGGCCGGCGCCCGTTCCGGGATCGAGCCCGCGTGCAGCCACACGCCCGCGTCGCTCGCCGCCTTGGCCATCGCCTCGTACGTCGGCCCCTTCAACGGCTCGGCCTCGTCGGCGAACCGCTCGTAGGCGAAGGCGCCGATCGTCCACAGCTCGGGCAGCACCACGAGGTCGGCGGCGGCCTGTTCTCTTACCAACGCGGCGGCCCGCAACCGTCGCGCTTCGACCGATTCGTCCTCATCTGCGGCGATCTGGAGGAGAGAGGCGCGCACACTACCACCGTCCTGGCATTCGAGTAGTCCACACGGGCCTACGATCGTCACACGAAAGCACTGCCGGGGTGCCTCAGAGCAGCGTAACTTAGCGTTCCGTAGAGACCCGCCGACACTGCCGACACCCGCCACCTCCCGCTGGCAACGCCGCCACAGCCCACCCGAGTACCGACCGCCGAGGGGTCCCGTTTCCGTGAGTCTGCATCCCACCCTCCAGCCCTACGCCGACGCCTGGACCCACTCCATCGAAGCGATATCCGAGCTGGTGCAGCCTCTGGTCGAGGCGGACTGGAACCGCCGGACGCCGTGCCCGGGCTGGTCGGTCCGCGACGTCGTGTCGCACGTCATCGGGTTGGACTGCGAGATGTACGGCGACCCGCGCCCCATCCACACCCTCCCGCGCGACCTGTTCCACGTCACCAACGACCTCCAGCGCTACATGGAGATGCAGGTCGACGTGCGCCGCCACCACACGGCGCCGGAGATGACGTCCGAGCTGGAGTACACGGTCATCCGCCGCAACCGGCAGCTGCGCAACGAGACGCGTCAGCCCCACACGACGGTGCGCGGTCCGCTCGGCACCGAGCTCCCGCTCGAGGAGTCGATGCGGCTCCACGCGTTCAACGTCTGGGTGCACGAGCAGGACCTGCGCACCGCCCTCGGCCGCCCCGGCAACCTCGACTCGCCCGGCGCGCACATCGCCCGTGACGCGCTGCTGGCCGAACTCCCTGCGGTCGTCGCCGAGAAGGCCGACGCCCCGCGCAGTTCCGCGGTCGTCTTCGACGTGCACGGCCCGATCGAGTTCCTGCGCACCATCCGCGTCGACATCCAGGGCCGCGGCACCCTGGAGACGGCGCCGGCGCTCGGCCCCGCCGCCTCGTTCGCCCTCGACTGGGAGACGTTCGTCCGTCTGGCCTGCGGCCGGGTGACGGCGGACGCGGTCGCCGACCGGGTGAAGGCGGAGGGCGAGCCGGAGCTGACGGCGGCGATCCTGCGGAACTTCGCGGTCACCAGGTAGCCGGCCGGCGCCGGCCGGGTGCGGGACCCGACGAGAACGGGCCCGTCGTGATCGTCACGACGGGCCCGTTCTTCGTTCTGCGTGGCTCAGCGGCTGATCCGGGATCAGCCGAGCCGGGCGAAGCCGTAGTTCAGCAGCTTGGTCGCGTCGGTGGCGCGCACCGTCACGCTGGTGGACGCCAGCACCGTGCCCACGACGGTCTTGCCGCCCCGGGTGGCGGCGAAGACGAGGCAGTACTTCGCCTCCGGGCCGGAGCCCGTCTTCACGCCGATGGCGCCGCTGTAGCTGCTCAGCAGCGTGTTGGTGTTGACCCAGGCGCCCATGGTGCGGACGGAGCCGGTCTTGGTGATCGTCTTGGCGGTGTACGACTTGGTCTTGACGATCGCGCGGAAGTTGCCGTTCCGCAGCGAGTTGCTGGCGAGCTTCGTCAGGTCCTTGGCGGTCGAGTAGTTCGCGCCGCTGCCGATGCCGTCGAACGAGTCGAAGTGCGTCCTCGTCATGCCGAGCGTCTTGGCCTTGGCGTTCATCTTGGCGATGAAGCTCTTCACGCGCGCGGCGCGCGTCGTGCCCGTGCCGAACTTGTCGGCCAGCGCGTACGCGGCGTCACAGCCGGACGGCAGCATCAGCCCGTAGAGCAGCTGACGGACGGTCACCTTGTCGCCCACGATCAGGCGGGCGGAGGACGCGGTGTTCGCGACGATGTAGTCGCTGTACGCCTTCTGGATGACGACCTTGGCGTCCAGGTTCAGGTTCGTCTGCGACAGCACGACGTTGGCCGTCATGATCTTCGTGGTGGAGCCGGTGGACAGCTTGGTGTCCATGCCCTTGTTGTAGAGCGTGGCGCCGTTCGCGTTGTTCATCACGAAGCCGGTCTTGGCGGCGATCGTGGGCGTGGCGACAGCCTGCGCGGGCGCCGCGGTGAGGGCTCCGGTCGCGAGCACTGCGCCGGCGGTGACGGCAACGGCGGCGGCCCTGCGGACTCGGATGCCCTTGATGGCGGTTATCAACTGAAATACCCCGATTACGTCGAATGCCCCTGCGGTGCGGCCAAGTTCATAGGGGGAAAGAGATGGGCCGCACATGTGTGACACGTAAGTAGCACACAAAGTTGTGCGCCCGCCGGGAAGAATTTCCGATTACTTGATCCATTCCTTACCCGGGCGCCCCGACCGGGCCCCCGACCGAACACCGCGACCGACCCCCGCCCGACCTCCCCACCGGCCCCGTGATCCGGTCTCGCAACAGGGCCCGCAGGTCCGCATCCTGGACCCGCCCCCCGTTGCGTACGTGTTGTATCTATCCTGTGGGCATGCAGTCCACCGCTCTGCCCGCCCCCCTCCCCGCCCCCGCTCCCGTCAAGCAGCCGCCCGCCGCCGACCGCGTGTACGCCCACGTCAAACAGGGTGTCCTGGACCGCCGTTACCAGGGCGGCGCCCTTCTCACCGAGGGAGAGCTCGCCGAGGCCGTGGGCGTCTCGCGCACTCCTGTGCGCGAGGCGCTGCTGCGTCTGGAGGTGGAGGGGCTGATCAAGCTCTATCCCAAGAAGGGCGCCCTGGTCCTGCCGGTCTCCGCACAGGAGATCGCGGACGTGGTGGAGACCCGGCTGCTGGTGGAGGAGCACGCGGCGCGCAAGGCGGTGCCCGCGCCGGCCGCACTGATAGAGCGCCTGGAGGAACTGCTCGAGAGGCAGCGGGAGCAGACGGCGGTGGGCGACCTGGCCGCGGCCGCCGTGACGGACCGCTGTTTCCACGCCGAGATCGTCCGCAGCGGCGGCAACGAGATCCTGTCGCGGCTGTACGACCAGCTGCGCGACCGCCAGCTGCGGATGGGCGTCGCCGTGCTGCACTCGCACCCGGACCGGCTCGCCAAGTCCCTCGCCGAGCACGAGGAGCTGCTGTGGGCGCTGCGCTCCGGCGACGCCGACGCGGCCGTCCGCATCGTGCACCGGCACATCGGCTGGTTCTCCCACCTGGCCCGCGGGGAGGTCCGATGAGCACCGCGGCCCGCGGCCCGAACTCCACTCCTGCGGGTGACCCTCCCGGTGGACGACGCGCGATGGCGGTCTGGGGGATCGGCGTCTCGGTCTACTTCGTCGCCGTCATCTTCCGCACGTCCCTCGGGGTGGCCGGCCTCGACGCCGCCGACCGCTTCCAGGTGAACGCCTCGGCCCTGTCCACCTTCTCGATCCTCCAGCTCCTGGTGTACGCGGGCATGCAGATACCGGTCGGGCTGCTCGTCGACCGGCTCGGCACCAGGAAGGTGCTGGCCATCGGCGCCGTGCTGTTCACGGCCGGCCAGCTCGGCTTCGCCTTCTCCCCGTCCTACGGCACGGCCCTCGCCTCGCGCGCGCTGCTCGGCTGCGGGGACGCCATGACGTTCATCAGCGTGCTGCGGCTGGGCAGCAGGTGGTTCCCGGTGCGCCGCGGGCCGATGGTCGCGCAGCTCGCCGGCCTGGTGGGCATGGCGGGCAACCTCGTCTCCACCCTGGTGCTGGCCCGCCTCCTGCACGGCGTCGGCTGGACGGCGGCCTTCGCGGGCAGC
The DNA here is from genome assembly GCF_040299045.1 of Streptomyces sp. NPDC001027. Taxonomy (NCBI): domain Bacteria; kingdom Bacillati; phylum Actinomycetota; class Actinomycetes; order Kitasatosporales; family Streptomycetaceae; genus Streptomyces; species Streptomyces sp. NPDC001027. Next base: position 27,288 of record NZ_JBEPBI010000054.1, on the reverse strand, counting down.
GCGCTGGCGGGTGGGGTGGTCCTGGTGCTCGTGCTGCTCTTCCTCAAGGACCACCCCGAGGGCCACGAGCCGGAGCCCTTCCCGCACCGGGGCGCCGCGTACGTGCGCCGGCAGATCGCCGCGTCCTGGCGCGAGCCGGGCACCCGGCTGGGCCTGTGGGTGCACTTCACCACCCAGTTCCCGGCGATGGTGTTCCTGCTGCTGTGGGGCCTGCCGTTCCTGGTCCAGGCGCAGGGTCTGTCGCGGGCGACGGCCGGCGAGCTCCTCACCCTCGTCGTCCTGTCCAACATGGTCGTCGGCCTGGTGTACGGGCAGGTCGTCGCCCGTCATCACGGGGCGCGACTGCCGCTGGCCCTGGGCACGGTGGGCGCGACGGCGCTGATGTGGGCGAGCACGCTGGCCTACCCCGGCGGCCGGGCGCCGATGTGGCTGCTCGTCGTGCTCTGCGCGGTGCTCGGCGCGTGCGGCCCCGCGTCCATGCTCGGCTTCGACTTCGCCCGCCCGGCGAACCCGCCCGAGCGGCAGGGCACCGCGTCCGGCATCACGAACATGGGCGGTTTCGTGGCCTCGATGACGACGCTCTTCGCGGTCGGCGTGCTGCTGGACGCGACGGGCGACGACTACCGCATCGCCTTCTCGTTCGTCTTCGTGCTGCAGGCCGTGGGCGTCAGCCAGATCCTGCGGCTGCGCGGGCGGGCGCAACGGCGGGAGCGGGAGCGGCTGGTGGCGAGCCGGGTGGAGACGGTGCACGTGCCGGCCTGAGGACGGCTTTCTCTGGGCGCCCTCGGGGGCCTGTCGCGCGGGGAGCCGCGCCCCGGGTGTGGTGTCCGGGGCGCGGCCGCCTGCGCCGGGGCTGTCGGCCGCTCAGCCCCAGGTGATCAGCTTCTTCGGCTGCTCCAGGATCGCCGCCAGGTCGGCCAGCACCTTGGAGCCCAGCTCGCCGTCGACCAGGCGGTGGTCGAAGCTGAGCGCCAGCGTCGTGACCTGGCGGGGCTTCACCTTGCCCTTGTGGACCCACGGCTGGAGCTTGATCGCGCCGACCGCGAGGATCGCGGACTCGCCCGGATTCAGGATCGGGGTGCCGGTGTCGACGCCGAAGACGCCGACGTTGGTGATCGTCACCGTGCCGCCCTGCATGGCGGCGGGGGAGGTCTTCCCCTCCCGCGCCGTCGACACCAGGTCGCCCAGCGACTCCGCCAGCTGCGGCAGGGTCTTGGCGTGGGCGTCCTTGATGTTGGGGACCAGCAGCCCCCGCGGCGTGGCGGCCGCGATGCCCAGGTTGACGTAGTGCTTGACCACGATCTCCTGCGCCGCCTCGTCCCACGCGGCGTTGATCTCCGGGTTGCGCCTGATCGCGACCAGCAGCGCCTTGGCGATGAGCAGGAGCGGGTTGACCCTGAGGCCGTGCAGGTCCTTGTCCTGCTTGAGCTCCTCGACGAGCTTCAGCGTGCGCGTCACGTCGATCGTCACGAACTCCGTGACGTGCGGCGCGGTGAACGCCGAGCCGACCATCGCCGCCGCCGTCGCCTTGCGGACGCCCTTGACCGGGATCCGGGTCTCCCGAGCCGCGTCGTACGAGGGCGCGGACGCCGCCGCGATCGGCGCGGTGGAGGCGGCGGTGTCGGTGACCGGGGCCTGCGTCTGCGGCAAGGCGGGGACCGTCGCCGGTGCGGCCGGGGCCGTGGGAACCGTCGGTGCTGCCGCGGCGTGGACGTCCTCGCGGGTGATGACGCCGTCCGGGCCGGACGGGACCACCGTGGCGAGGTCGACGCCGAGGTCCTTGGCGAGCTTGCGGACCGGCGGCTTGGCCAGCGGCCGCTCCTTCACGGCCGGCGCCGTGCCGTGGCCGTTCAGCTCGGCCTGGAGCGTGTCCGGGACCCGTGCGACCGTGATCTCCGGGCCCTTGCGCGGACGGCGCTTGGTGGACGACGCCGCCACGCCGTACCCGACGAGCACCGGCTGACGTCCTGCGCCGGCGGGCTTCGGCGTCGGCTGTGCCTGCGGCGGCTTCGGGGCGGCCGGCGTCTGCGCGGCGGCCTGCGCCGGCACCTCGGCGGCCTGGGCGGCGGCCGGGGCCGCGGGCGCTGCGGCGCCGCCGGACCCGCCCGCCACGTCGACCGCGATGATCGACATGCCCACGTCGACCGTGGCGCCCTCGGGGAAGCGCAGCTCACGCACCACCCCGTCGTAGGGGATGGGCAGTTCGACGGCGGCCTTGGCCGTCTCGACCTCGCACACCACCTGGCCGTCCGTCACCGTGTCGCCGGGCTGGACGTACCACTTGAGGATCTCGGCCTCGGTGAGCCCCTCGCCCACGTCGGGCATCTTGAACTCGCGTACGGACGCTTCCGTCATCGTCGTCACGACCCTCTCCTCAGTACGCCAGGGCACGGTCGACGGCGTCGAGCACCCGGTCCAGGCCAGGCAGGTACTCCTCCTCCAGGCGCGCCGGCGGGTACGGGGCGTGATAGCCGCCGACCCGCAGGATCGGGGCCTCCAGGTGGTAGAAGCAGCGCTCCGTGATCCGGGCGGCGATCTCCGCGCCCGATCCGAAGAACACCGGCGCCTCGTGAACGACGACCAGGCGGCGGGTCTTCTCCACGGACGTCTGGATCGAGTCGAAGTCCAGCGGGGAGACCGAGCGCAGGTCCAGGACCTCCAGGTTCTTGCCCTCCTCGGCGGCCGCGGCGGCGACCTCCTGGCAGAGCTTGACCATCGGGCCGTAGGCGACCAGCGTCAGGTCCGTGCCCTCGCGGACGACCTGGGCCCGGTGCAGCGGGCCGGGGATCGCCTCGGTGTTGACCTCGCCCTTGTCCCAGTAGCGCCGCTTCGGCTCGAAGAAGATCACCGGGTCGTCGCTCTGGATGGCCTGCTGCATCATCCAGTACGCGTCGGAGGCGTTGGACGGGGAGACGATCTTCAGGCCCGACACATGGGCGAAGAGCGCCTCGGGGGACTCCGAGTGGTGCTCGACCGCGCCGATGCCGCCGCCGTAGGGGATGCGGACGACGACCGGCATCTTGACCTTGCCCAGCGAGCGCGCGTGCATCTTCGCGAGCTGGGTGACGATCTGGTCGTAGGCCGGGAAGACGAAGCCGTCGAACTGGATCTCCACGACCGGGCGGTAGCCGCGCAGGGCCATGCCGATCGCGGTGCCGACGATGCCCGACTCGGCGAGCGGGGTGTCGATGACGCGGCTCTCGCCGAAGTCCTTCTGCAGGCCGTCCGTGACGCGGAAGACGCCGCCGAGCTTGCCGACGTCCTCGCCCATCACGAGGACCTTGGGGTCCGTCTCGAGGGCGCGGCGCAGCGACTCGTTGATCGCCTTGGCCAGGGCCAGGTTCTTGGTGCTCACGCTGTCCGCCATGTCAGTTTCCCCCCGTACCCGCGGCGACGCCGCTGTCGGACTCCGTCGCGAAGGACTCCTGGTACGCGGCGAACTGGGCCCGCTCCTCGTCGACGAGCGCATGTCCGTCCGCGTACACGTTCTCGAAGATGGCGAAGTGGTCCGGGTCGGGCATGGCGCGGACCGCTTCGCGCACTCGCCTTCCCAACGCCTCGCTCTCGGCCTCGAGTTCCGCGAAGAATCCCTCGTCCGTGTGGTTTGACGCCTCGAGGTGGCGGCGCAGGCGCAGGATCGGGTCCTTCGCCTCCCAGGACTCGCGCTCCTCGTCGGCCCGGTACTTGGTGGGGTCGTCGGAGGTGGTGTGCGCGCCCATGCGGTACGTGTACGCCTCGACGAGGGTGGGGCCCTCGCCGTTGCGGGCGCGCTCCAGCGCCCACCGGGTGACCGCGAGGCAGGCGAGGACGTCGTTGCCGTCGACGCGGACGCCCGGGAAGCCGTAGCCCTGCGCGCGCTGGTAGAGGGGGACGCGGGTCTGCTTCTCGGTGGGCTCGGAGATGGCCCACTGGTTGTTCTGGCAGAAGAACACGACGGGCGCGTTGTAGACGGCGGAGAAGGTGAAGGACTCCGCCACGTCGCCCTGGCTGGAGGCGCCGTCGCCGAAGTAGGCGATCACCGCGCTGTCCGCGCCGTCCATGGCGACGCCCATCGCGTACCCGGTCGCGTGCAGCGTCTGGGAGCCGATGACGATGGTGTAGAGGTGGAAGTTGTTGCCGTTGGGGTCCCAGCCGCCGTTGTTCACTCCGCGGAACATGCCGAGCAGGTTGGTCGGGTCGACGCCGCGGCACCAGGCGACGCCGTGCTCGCGGTAGGTCGGGAAGACGTAGTCGTCGTCGCGCAGGGCCCGGCCGGAGCCGATCTGGGCGGCCTCCTGGCCGAGCAGCGAGGCCCACAGGCCGAGCTCGCCCTGCCGCTGCAGGGAGGTGGCCTCGGCGTCGAAGCGACGGGTGAGCACCATGTCGCGGTACAGGCCGCGGAGGTCTTCGGGGGTGACGCCGGCGACGTACTGGGCGAACTCGGCGTTCTTCGCGTTCTTGACCCGCTTGCCCTCCGGCGTCAGCAGCTGCACGAGCTCGGGCTCGGCGCTCTTACCGGCGGCGCGAGTGGTGCGCCCGGAGCCGGTGTCGCCGGCCTTGCTTCCGGCGCTGCGTCGCGGCTTGCGCGCGGCAGTGCTCTCCACGGTCACGTGTGCTCCTCCGTCGTTCCGGCCCCCGGGGTTGCCGGGTGGCTGGGGGTCCCCCGGCTCTTTGGGAGCCTGGGGGAGCGGCTCACCTGTTTCCGACACCCGTGCACGGGGTGGGTGCCGCTCGGCCGGAACAGGCGTGACAGGTGCCCCGGCGAGCGCCCTGCAGTCATCACGTTACCCAGTGCTCCACATACTTGTGAAACCCCTCCTGACCTGCGTTTTTGCTTGGATTTCCAAGTAAATCGGCAAAGTCGGGAAGGAGCCTGGTCACAGCCTTGCAGGAGGCCGGAGCAACGGCACGTTAACCCGGCCACCCAGGCCACGGGAAGAGTCAGTATGTGAGACCGGGTGGGGGTACGGGCTCCGCCGGGCGCTTCGGGAGGCCGCCCGGCACCGCCCGATGCCGTCCGCAGGCGGCCGGCGCGATCGCCTGCGACCACCTGTGGACACCTGTTGACCTGAGGCGACTGAGCGTGACTGTCTGTGACAACGCCCAGCTCACGGCCTCGCTCCGTGCCCTAGCATCGGGCGCGTGCCGCGCTCCTGTGTACCCCCTTCCATGCCCCACGCGCCCCCTTTGAGCGCTCTGCTCCGCCGGTACGCCGCCGGTGCCGCGCTCGCCTGCGAACCCGTTGACGAAGGCCTGCTCAATCGCGGATACCGGCTGCGCACCACCCGCGGCCGCTATTTCCTCAAGCACCATTTCGACCCGGACACCGCCGACCCCGTCTCCGTCGCCCGTCAGCACCGCGCCACCGAGCGGCTGGCCGACCTCGGCGTCCCGGTCGCTCCCCCGCTCCGCGCCCACGACGGCCGCACCGTCGCCGTCGTCGGCGGCCGCGTCTACGCCCTCCACCCCTGGGTCGAGGGCCGACACCGCCACGGCACCCAGCTCACCGCCGGCCAGTGCGGCCGTCTGGGGGCGCTGCTGGGAGCGGTGCACGCCGGCCTGGAGCACGTGATGCCAACGGCGCGCGAGACCGAGCGCGCCCCCTGCGCGCAACGCGCTCCGGCGCACGGTCCCCAGACATCCGCCCAGCCGAGCGCGGACCCCGCCGACACCTTCGTCCTCATCGACGACCTCCTCGCGCGCGTGCGCCGCCGACGCCCCGCGGACGCCTTCGACGAGCTCGCCCGCCACCGCCTGCTGGAGCGCCGCACGCTGCTGGAACGGCACGCTGACCGGCGGCCTCCGCACTCGGGGCCGGTCGGCTGGGTGCACGGGGACTTCCACCCCTTCAACCTGCTCTACCGCGGCGACGCCCACGCCGCCATCGTCGACTGGGACCGGCTCGGCGTGCAGCCCCGCGCGGAGGAGGCCGTCCGCGCCGCCGCCATCTTCTTCGTCCGGCCCGACGGCACGCTCGACCTGCCGAAGGCGAGGACGTACGCACGCGCGTACCGGCGCGCGGCCGGCGCCGCGCCCTGCGAACTCGCGGCGGCCGTGCACCGCGTCTGGTGGGAGCGTCTCAACGACTTCTGGATGCTGCGCTGGCACTACGAGCGGGGCGACACGCGCGCGGACCCGCAGTTCCCTGCGGCGTCCGCGCTGGCCGTCTGGTGGACACGGGAGTACGACGCGGTCCGCGGCGCGTTCACCGGCTGACCGGGACGACGAGGCCGCCCCGGAGCCGCCCAAGGGCCACCGCCGCCGACCGGACGAGCACGCGCGTGTGGAGCCCTCTCACGGGCCCACGCGCGCATGGCCGACACGGTGCGGGCGGCCCGGGTCGCTCAGTTGGGGAGGCCTGCGCCCCCGAGGGTGGTGGTGCCCTGGTCCGCGCCGCCCGTCGGGTCCGGCGAGGCCGGCGGGCTCGGGTCGGTATCCGGGTCGGACGGCTTGTCCGACGGAGTGGGCGACCCGTCGTCCGTCGGCTCGTCGCTGGCGGACTGGGACGGCGAGGAGGACGGCGAGCGCGACGGCTTGTACGACGGCGAGTAGTTGTGGTTGTCGTTGGACCCGGTGCCGTCGTCCGTGCTGTCGCCCGTGGACGTGTCCGACTCCTCGTCGCTCGGCTCCGCGCTCGGAGAGGCGTTCGAGGCTGACGGCGAGACGGACGGCGACGTGCTGGTCCCTCCGCCGCCCGTGCCGCCGCCCTTGTTGTTGAGCGCGAGCGCGACGCCCGCGGCGATGGCGATCACCGCGAAGACGGCGAGGATCCACAGCTTGCCGCGGCCGCTGCCCTTGTTGCCGTGGCCCTCGAAGCCGCCGTCGTCACCGCCGCCGTAGCCGGTGGGCAGGATCGGCTGCGGGATCTGCGAGGTGTGGGAGCCGTCCGCGCCGTGCGGCAGGACGGTGGTGCTCGCGAAACCGCCGGAGGGCGTGCCGCGGCCGTCGGCGACGGTCACGGGCCCGGTGTTCCAGGTCCCGGTGTGGCCGCCCTGGTCGTACAGCATCTGCAGCCCGTACTGGACCAGGCCGCGCATCTCCTCCGCCGTCTGGAAACGGTCGTCGGGGTCCTTCGCCAGCGAGCGCATGACGAGCCCGTCGAGTTCCGGCGGGCACTCGCCGCCCGAGGTCTGCGACGGCGGCACCGGGATGTCCTGGACGTGCTGGTAGACCACCGACAGCGGCGTCTCCCCGGTGAAGGGGGGCCGCAGCGCGAGCAGTTCGTACAGCAGACAGCCCGTCGCGTACAGGTCGGAGCGGTGGTCGACGGCCTTGCCGAGCGCCTGCTCCGGGGAGAGGTACTGCGGGGTGCCCATCACCATGCCGGTCTGCGTCATCGTCGTGGACGCGCCGTGCAGGGCGCGGGCGATGCCGAAGTCCATCACCTTGACCGCGCCGTTGTGCGTGATGATCACGTTCGCCGGCTTGATGTCACGGTGCACGATGCCGTGCTGGTGCGAGTAGGCGAGCGCCTCGAGCACGCCGGAGGTGATGATCAGGGCCTGCTCGGGCCCGGGCGCCTCGGCGTTGAGGAGCAGGTCGCGGATGGTGCGTCCCTCGACGATCTCCATCACGATGTACGGCACGCTCTGGCCGCCCACGAAGTCCTCGCCGGAGTCGTACACGGCGACGATCGCGTGGTGGTTGAGACCGGCCACCGACTGGGCCTCACGCGTGAAGCGGGCCTTGGACACCGGGTCCTCGGCCAGATCGGCGCGCAGCAGCTTGACCGCGACGGTGCGCCCGAGACGCACGTCCTCGGCTGCGAACACCTCGGCCATGCCGCCCCGGCCGAGTCTGCGGGTCAGCCGGTACCGGCCGTCCCCGACGAGCCCTCCGTTGCCCCAGTTCTCCGGCGCATCTGACATACCGCCGCCAGTCGCCTCGGGGTCGGACGGGCCCTGAGCGCGCTGCTGTGCCATCAGTCCTCGCCGTCGTTTCTGCCCGCGGTGCGCGCGGTGTTGTCACGGTCTCCGTCGGCCACGCTACAGCCTCCGCGCAAGCCTCCGGTCCGGGACGATCGCCATGATGACGTCCCGGCCGGGCCCGGGCGCGGGTCCGGGACGGACCGGTCATGCAACCCGCATCCCGTGCCGGCGTGCAAATCCTGTGTGCCTGCCGTACGGCAGCTGTAACGCTTCCGCGACGCTTCTTTCTCGTAGGGTCACGGAACGGGCACCGAACTTGACGTGTCGGTGCCCTGCGGCAGACTTGGCCGGGAATAGCACTTTGGATCAACGGCAGTCAACGGTGCCGAAGGCCTACGGGGGACGCAGAAGATGAGCCACGACGGCGGCCAAGGCCGGTACGCGGGGCGGGCGCTCGCCGCCGGCCGCTATCAGCTGCGCGACCTGCTCGGCGAGGGCGGCATGGCCTCGGTGCACCTCGCCTACGACGCCGTGCTCGACCGACAGGTCGCCGTCAAGACCCTGCACACCGAGCTGGGCCGTGAGCAGGCCTTCCGCGAGCGGTTCCGCCGCGAGGCCCAGGCCGTGGCCAAGCTCACGCACACCAACATCGTCTCCGTCTTCGACACCGGAGAGGACGAGGTCGACGGGCTGACGACCCCGTACATCGTCATGGAGTACGTCGAGGGCCGCCCGCTCGGCTCGGTGCTCGACGAGGACGTGCGGCAGCAGGGCGCGATGCCCGCCGACAAGGCGCTGAAGATCACCGCGGACGTGCTGGCGGCGCTGGAGATCAGCCACGAGATGGGGCTGGTCCACCGCGACATCAAGCCGGGCAACGTGATGATGACCAAGCGCGGCGTGGTCAAGGTCATGGACTTCGGCATCGCGCGCGCGATGCAGTCCGGCGTCACCTCGATGACGCAGACCGGCATGGTGGTCGGCACCCCGCAGTACCTCTCGCCCGAACAGGCCCTGGGGCGTGGCGTGGACGCCCGGTCCGACCTCTACTCGGTCGGCATCATGCTGTTCCAACTGGTCACCGGAAGGCTGCCGTTCGAAGCGGATTCGCCGCTTGCGATCGCGTACGCGCATGTGCAGGAGGAGCCGGTGGCTCCTTCGTCGATCAACCGGGCGCTGCCGCCGGCCGTCGACGCGCTCGTCGCCCGCGCGCTGAAGAAGAACCCGAACGAGCGTTTTCCGACCGCGGTCGCCATGCGCGACGAATGCCTGCGCGTCGCCGCTTCCTTCCAGCCGGCCCCGCCGAGCATCGTGCCCGGCGCGCAGACGGCGAGCGGCGCGGGCGTCGGCTCCGCGGTGTTCCCGCCGGTCGGCCAGAGCGGCCCGGCGCCGCAGGGAAACGTCCAGACGCCCTACCAGCCCGCGCCGAACCCGAACCCGTACGGCGCCCCGACGCCGTCGCCCTCCTACGGCTACCCGCAGCAGGGCGGCTACCAGACGCCGGCGCCGGCGTACAGCCACCAGCAGGCGCCCACCCCGCCCGGGTACCACCTGAGCCCGCAGGCGTCGACCGCTGTGGCCCCCGGCAGCGCCCGCCGGAGCAGGGCGGTGCTGATCTGCTCGGCGGTGGTCGCCGTGGTGGCGGTCGGCGGCCTCATCGGCAGCCTCGCCACGAAGGGGGACGGCGACGACGGGAAGGGCGGCGGGAGCAGCGCCTCGCCCTCGGCGACCAAGGCGGCGGGCTACCGCGCACCGGACACCAGCAAGACCATCGAGGCGACGGAGTGCTCCGAGCCGCAGGAGTCGTACAACGACCCCGACAAGATCCGGATGCCGGACTTCAAGTTCAAGTACATCGGCTCGGTCAAGGAGTGCTTCCAGGCCGCCGGCTGGAACATCAAGGTCACGAAAATCGACGAGAACACGTACGGCGCCGGAGCGGTCATGAACCAGTTCCCCTCCGCCGGGACGGACGTCGACCCGAAGAACATGCCCGAGATCGAACTGACGGTGTCCACAGGCAACCCGGCGTCCTGACGCCCGAGGCGCGACAGCGCGGCGGGTACGTACGGCAGCGGGTAGGGCAGCAGACGGCGCAGCATCTGAGGGGCCCGGCGTCCTGGACGCCGGGCCCCTCAGATGTCCGGTCGGTTCGGGTGGTCGGGTGCTACAGGTACGGTCCGCCGGTGCGCCCGCCCGCGCGCGGGTCGTCGCCGCCCTCGTGGCCGACGCCCGGCGGCAGGGCTCGGCGCATCTGCTCCAACTGGGCGCGCGCGGCCATCTGCTGCGCGAAGAGGGTGGTCTGGATGCCGTGGAAGAGGCCCTCGAGCCAGCCGACCAACTGGGCCTGCGCGATGCGCAGCTCCGCGTCGCTCGGAGTCGACTCCTCGTTGAACGGCAGGGAGAGCCGCTCCAGTTCCTCGACCAGTTCCGGCGCCAGGCCGTCCTCCAGCTCCTTCACCGAGCTCGAGTGGATCTCCTTCAGCCGGACCCGGCTCGCCTCGTCCAGAGGAGCCGCGCGCACCTCCTCGAGCAGTTGCTTGATCATGCTGCCGATGCGCATCACCTTCGCGGGCTGCTCGACCTGCTCCGTCACCGGGATCTCACGGGAGTCCTCGTCGGCGTCGATGCCGCCCAGCGCCATGCCGTCCTGGCCGACGACCAGGATCTTCTGGGCGTTCTCCGGCGACCTTTCGTTCCTCGACATCTCCATGCCGCCATTCTCGCGCACACTCCGCCCGGTCGACGTGCGGCCCCCGCGTCAGCTGCCGTCGCTCCCGTTCGGCGGATTCCGGAATGCGGCCCCATTTCCCGAATGTGAGGCTTGTCGCGTCCTTTTCTTAGGTCTCCTCTTGGCGACCGGGCAGTGGGAGGGGGTCACGGACGTGACTCCATGGCAGCGGACCTCGGGCGCGACGCGCACCGGCGATCGAGAGCGCGCGGCGGTGCGCGCACGGAAGCGGTCGCGGCGGCGCACGGCCGCGCTCGTGCGGACGCCGGCGGCGACGGGAGCGGTGGCCCTGGCCGGCGTGTGCCTGCTGCTGCCGGGCAGCGGCGGCGCGTCGTACGCGGCCGCCCCGGGACACGCGGCCGCCCCGGCGCCCGCCGTCGCACCGCAGTCCGCCGGCCCGTCCCCGTCTCCCCGTGAACCGGACCGGGCGGGCAGCCGGGCGGGCGAAGGACGACAGCGCCCCGGGCGGGCCGCCGACGAGGCCGAGACGGCGGACGACGCCTCCGGTGTGGGCGCGCTGCCCGAAGAACCGGACGAGGCGAGCGCCGGCGACGCGGAGGCCGAGGACGGCGACACCGGCGAGGACACCGCCGCGCCCGCGTCGCCGGAGGCCGCCGTTCCCGCGACCCCGGCCGCGCCGCGGGACGACGTACGCCGGCCGGCCGCCCAGGGAGAGCGGGCCGACGGTCCCGTACTGGAGATCCTCCCGCTCGGCAGCGGTCTCGTCCTCATCGGGCTCGGCATCGCCCTCGCCCTCGCGGCGCTGCGCCTGCGGCGCGGATAGGGCGACAACACGCCCTGGCTAAGACGCCCCGGGCGGGTCGGCGTCAGGGAGCGATCAGCAGCACCTTGCCGACATGGCCGCTCTCCTCGACGACGCGGTGGGCGGCGGCCGCCTCGCTCATCGGCAGTTCGCGGTCGACGACGGGCCGCACATGGCCGCCCTCCAGCAGCGGCCAGACATGCTCGCGCACGGCCGCCACGATGGCGGCCTTCTCCCCTCGCGGCCGGGCCCGCAGCGACGTCGCGCTGACGGCGGCCCGCTTCCCGAGGAGCATGCCGATGTTCAGCTCCGCCTTGACGCCGCCCTGCATGCCGATGATCGCGAGCCGGCCGTTGACGGCGAGAGCCTGCACATTGCGGTCCAGGTACTTCGCGCCCATGTTGTCGAGAATGACGTCCGCGCCCGCGCCGTCGGTGGCCTTCTTCAGCTCGGCGACGAAGTCCTGCTCGCGGTAGTCGATCAGGATGTCGGCGCCCAGTCCGGCGCACCGGTCCAGCTTCGCGGCGGTGCCCGCGGTGACGGCGACCTTCGCGCCGACGGCCTTGGCCAGCTGGATCGCCATGGTGCCGATGCCGCTGGACCCGCCGTGCACCAGCAGCGTCTCGCCCGGCCTGAGGTGGGCGATCATGAAGACGTTCGACCAGACGGTGCTGGTGACCTCGGGGAGCGCGGCGGCCTGCCGCAGGTCGACGCCCTGCGGCACGGGCAGCAGCTGGCCGGCCGGCACGGCGACCCGTTGCGCGTATCCACCGCCCGCGAGCAGCGCGCACACCTCGTCGCCGACGTTCCAGCCGGACACGCCCGGGCCGAGCGCGGCGATCCGGCCGGAGCACTCCAGGCCCGGATACCGGGAGGCCCCGGGCGGCGGGTCGTAGAAGCCCTGCCGCTGCAGAATGTCGGCGCGGTTGACGGCGCTGGCCACCACGTCGACCAGGACCTCGCCCTCGCCGGGTACGGGATCGGGGACCTCGTCCCAGACCAGCGCCTCGGGACCACCGGGTTCGGGAATCGTGATCGCATGCATGAGGGCGACGCTACTCCCCCCTTTCCGCCCCCTCCGATCATGGTCCGCGACGGGCCGCGAGGGCCTCGGGCGAAAACCCGGGTGCGATCACCGATGAGTTCCGGCGAAGGTAAAGGTCTCCCCATGCGTAGCCCGAGTACGCGGAAGGAACCCCATGAGCGATCACCCCGCCGGCCCGGCGATCGAGACCGTGGGCCTGGTGAAGACGTTCGGCGGCACCAGGGCCGTGGACGGCGTCGATCTCGTCGTGCCCACCGGCACGGTCTACGGCCTCCTCGGCCCGAACGGCGCCGGCAAGACCACCACCGTCAAGATGCTCGCCACGCTGCTGCGGCCCGACGGCGGTGAGGCGCGGATCTTCGGCCACGACGTCGTCCGGGAGGCCGACGAGGTGCGCGGCCGCGTCAGTCTCACCGGCCAGTACGCCTCCGTCGACGAGGACCTCACCGGCACCGAGAACCTGGTGCTGCTCGGGCGGCTCCTCGGACACGGCAAGAAGGCGGCGCGCGAACGGTCCGCCCAGCTCCTCGCCGCCTTCGGACTCGGGGAAGCCGCCGCAAAGCAGGTCAAGCACTACTCGGGCGGCATGCGGCGCCGCATCGACATCGCCGCCTCCATCCTCAGCACGCCCGACCTGCTCTTCCTCGACGAGCCGACCACCGGACTCGACCCCCGCAGTCGCAACCAGGTCTGGGACATCGTGCGGGCGGTGGTCGCCCAGGGCACCACCGTGCTGCTGACCACGCAGTACCTCGACGAGGCAGACAAGCTGGCGTCCCGGATCGCCGTCATCGACCGGGGGCGGGTCATCGCCGAGGGCACGAAGGGCGAGCTGAAGGCGTCCGTCGGCGCCGGCTCCGTCCATCTGCGGCTGCGCGACGCCGATCAGCGGCCGACGGCCGAACAGGTGCTGCGGCTGACGCTGGACGCCGACGTCCAGCCCGAGCCGGACCCCGTGGCGCTGACCGCCCGGCTGAGCGCCGCCGCGCAGGACGGCGCCGCCGCGCAGGCCGCCCGCGCCCTCGGCGAGCTCGCCCGGGCCGGCGTCACCGTCGACGACTTCTCCCTGGGCCAGCCCAGCCTGGACGAGGTGTTCCTCGCCCTCACCGGACACGACACACAGGCCGACACCGGCAGCCGGACGGCCCGGGAAGGCGAGGAGGCGGCATGAGCACCACGACCACCACGGACGTCCAGGACCTGGCGCCGGTCAGCGCCGAATCGCTGGCCGCCCTGCTCGTCATGAAGGAGCGGCCACCGCGCCCGAGCGCGCTGTCCGCGTCCCTGACCTTCGGCTGGCGGGCGATCCTCAAGATCAAGCACGTGCCGGAACAGCTCTTCGACGTGACCGCGTTCCCGATCATGATGGTGCTGATGTACACCTACCTCTTCGGGGGCGCCCTCGCCGGCTCCCCGGAGAAGTACATCCAGTTCCTGCTGCCGGGCATCCTGGTGATGTCGGTCGTGATGATCACGATGTACACGGGCGTCTCCGTGAACACCGACATCGAGAAGGGCGTCTTCGACCGCTTCCGGTCGCTGCCGATCTGGCGGCCGTCGACCATGGTCGGCTATCTGCTCGGCGACGCCCTGCGCTACGCCATCGCGTCCGTGGTCATGCTCACCGTGGGCCTCGTGCTCGGTTACCGGCCGGACGGCGGGGTGGCGGGAGTCGTCGCCGGCATCGCCCTGCTGATCGTCTTCTCGTTCGCGTTCTCGTGGATCTGGACGATGTTCGGGCTGCTGCTGCGCACCGAGAAGTCGGTGATGGGCGTCAGCATGATGGTGATCTTCCCGCTCACCTTCCTGTCCAACGTGTTCGTCGACCCGCACACCATGCCGGGCTGGCTGCAGGCGTTCGTCAACAACAGCCCCGTCACCCATCTCGCCTCGGCGGTGCGCGGCCTGATGGCGGGCGACTGGCCGGGCGCCGAGATCGCCTGGACGCTGGGCTGGGCGGGACTGTTCGTGCTGGTCTTCGGGCCGGTCACCATGCGGCTGTACAACCGGAAGTAGCCGGCAACGCGTCTCAGGCCGGCGGGAGCGGCGGGACGCCCGGCATGCCCGGCGTCCCGAGCGGGGCCCGCCCGGGGCCGGGGCCGATCCGCACGATCGCGACCAGCCGGTCCGTCGGCTCCAGCACCCCGATCGCCGGATCGTCGTAGGCGAGCACCCGGTGGCCCCGGACGACGCTCACCACCAGGTCGGCCGTGTCCCGCGGCCCCCGGCCGACCTCGGCCTTGGTGACGGGCCGTTCCACGAGGTCGAGCCCGTCGCCCTGCCGGATGAGGTCCTCCATGACGCTGCCCGCCGCCGGACTGAGCACCGAAAGACCGAGCAGCCGGCCTGCCGCGCCGGCACTGGTGATGACCTCGTCGGCGCCGGACTGGCGGAGCAACGGCGCGTTCTCCTCCTCGCGCACCGCCGCCACGATCTTCGCCCCCGGATTGAGCTGCCGGGCCGTCAGCGCCACCAGCACGGCCGTGTCGTCGCGTTGGGTCGCGATGACGATCCGCCCCGCCCGCTGCACTTCCGCCCGCCGCAGCACATCGCTGCGCGTGGCATCGCCGACGACGCCCTCGTAGCCCTCGGCACGGGCCGCGTCGATCACCTTCGCGCTCGGGTCGATCACCACGACCTGCTCCTTGCGCAGCCCGGAGGCACAGGCCGTCCGGATCGCAGACCGACCCTTCGTTCCGAAGCCGACGACGACAGTGTGGTCGCGCAAGGGGACCTCCGGGATCATGGACATCTGCGGGCTCATGGACACGTGTTGCAGCATGACGGGCACGGGCCCGCCGGGAACCATGGTGCCCACCGTTCGGATCACCATCACAGGGGGCACGGGTTGAAGGACCACGAACGACCGCCGGCACGTCCGGTCAGACTGTCCCTCTTCAGGTCCCTCTGGTACCGCTCACGCACCGAAGCCCGGGACGACGCCGAGGCGGGCCGCTCCATCACGATGCCCGTACGGATCGGCGCGCCCCCGCTGCTGCAGGTGCTGCGCCGCCTCAGCATCGCCCTGCTGGTGCTCGCGATCACCACACTGATCGTCTACGCCGACCACGACGGCTACAACGACAACGCGGACGGCTCCGTGAGCCTCCTGGACGCCGCCTACTACGCCACCGTGACGCTCTCCACCACCGGCTACGGCGACATCACCCCCGTCAGTGACACGGCCCGGCTCATCAACATTCTCGTCATCACGCCGCTGCGCGTCCTGTTCCTGATCATTTTGGTCGGCACCACCCTCGAGGTGCTCACCGAACGCACCCGGCAGCAGGTCCGCATCCACCGCTGGCGGGTCCGCACCCACGGCCACATCGTGGTCGTCGGCTACGGCACCAAAGGCCGGCACGCGGTGGAGACGCTGATCGGCAACGGCATCGCCAAGGACCAGATCGTGATCGTGGACGCACAGCGCAAGTCCGCGCTCCAGGCCGGCGACGACGGACTCGTGTCGGTGACAGGCGACGCCACCCGCTCGGAGACCCTGGTGAAGGCCGAGGTGCAGAACGCCTCCCGGGTGATCGTGGCCCCCCAGCGCGACGACACCGCGGCCCTCGTCACCCTCACCGCCCGCCAGCTCAACCGGCGTGCCACGATCGTCGTCGCCGCCCGCGAGGACGAGAACGTGCCGTTGCTCAAGCAGAGCGGCGCGGACACCGTCGTCACCAGTTCCAGCTCCGCCGGCCGGCTGCTCGGCGTGTCGCTGGTCAGCCCGACCGTGGCCCAGACGCTGGAGAACCTGATGACCCTCGGCAGCGGCCTGGACCTCATCGAGCGCCCGGTCGCCGGTGCGGAGGTGGGAGAGGCGCCGCGCTCCTGCGCCGACCTGATCGTGGCCGTCGTCCGGGGCAAGCAGCTCCTGGACTACGCGGACCCCCGGCTCACCCGCCTCCAGTCGGGGGACCGTGTGATCACCGTCAGCCGGGCCGTCCCGGCCGCCGACGAACAGGAAAGTTTCACGTGAAACACGGCTTCATGGAGCTCCGCTTCGTGAAACACGGCTTCATGGAGCACCGCTGCAAGGAGCACCGCGTCCTGAAGGCCGTCTGTTTCACGTGAAACAGGCGCCGACTCCGGCCGTCGCCCAGGGCAGGTCGAGGAGTTCGGCCTCCTGACCCGCCCGCGCACCACCCGGCTGCACGACGGCGAGGGCATCGGCCGCCGCGATCCCGCGCAGCATGGCCGGCCCGTTGTAGTGCAGCGGCACGGCGTGGTCGCCCCGAAGGGACACCGGGACGAGCCGGGTGTCGTACGGATGCCCGTGCACCGTGTCCCGCAAGGGCAGTGCGTACGGCTCGGGCGCCGGGCGGGCCGCCAGGGTCCGCACCAGCGGCTCCGCCAGCGTGAGCAGGCCGGAGACGGCCGCGAGGGGATTGCCGGGCAGACCGACGAGGTGCTGGTCGTCCTTGGTGCGGGCCAGCAGCATGGGGTGGCCGGGGCGCACCTGCACGCCGTCCACGAGGAGTTCGGCGTCGATACGGCGCAGTGTGGGGTGCACATGGTCGACGGGGCCTGCGGCGGTGCCGCCGGTGGTGACGATGAGGTCGGCGCCCGAGCCGGTGACCGCCTTGTGCAGGGCCTTCGCGTCGTCGCCGAGCCTGCGCACGGCGATGACGTCCGCGCCGAGCGCGCGCAGCCACGGGGGCAGCATCGGGCCGAGCGCGTCCCTGATGAGTCCGTCGCGCGGACGGCCCTCGGCGAGCAGTTCGTCGCCGAGGACGAGCACCTCGACCCGGGGCCGGGGGACGGCGCTCAGCGTGTCGTATCCGGCGGCCGCGGCGAGACCGAGCACGGCCGGCGTCACCACCGCTCCGGCGAGCAGCAGATGGTCCCCGCTGCGGCATTCCTGGCCCCGGGGCCGGATGTCCTGGCCGTGCTGCATCTCGCGGGTGGGGTGCAGCCGGTCGTTGTCGTCGGTGCGCCCGTGCTCGCTGCGCAGCACCGCGGTGGTGTCCGCGGGGATCCGGGCTCCGGTGGCGATGCGGACGGCCTCGCCGTCGGCGAGGGGCGCCGGGGTCGCGCTTCCTGCCAGCACACCCTCGTCCCGGACGTGCCAAGGGCCGGGCCCGGCGACCGCCCATCCGTCCATCGCCGAGGTGTCGAACGAGGGCAGGTCGGTGAGCGCGGTCAGCGGAGCGGCGAGGACGAGTCCGAGCGCGTCGCCGAGGGTCACGGAGACGGGGGCGCGGCGGGCTGCGCCGGGACGCGCCGCCCGGGCGGCGATCGCGCGGGCCTCCGGCCAGGGGGTCGCCCGGTGACGGTGCCCCTGTGCGGCGGCCCGATGCCCCGTGTCCGGGGTGCGCGACGGCGGGGCGCCTTCGCTCGCACGCCGTCCCGAACCGTGGCCGCCGGTAGGGCGGGCGGGGCTGTTGCCGTCCTTCACGAGGGCGAGCGCCTCCTCGACGTCGAGGTCCTCGGCGTCGAGGCCCTGTCCCATGCCGCCGGGGCTCATCCGGCGTCCGGTCCGGAGCGGGTGGGTTCCGTGCCGGCGGACCGC
The DNA here is from genome assembly GCF_040299045.1 of Streptomyces sp. NPDC001027. Taxonomy (NCBI): domain Bacteria; kingdom Bacillati; phylum Actinomycetota; class Actinomycetes; order Kitasatosporales; family Streptomycetaceae; genus Streptomyces; species Streptomyces sp. NPDC001027. The sequence continues at coordinate 9,390 of NZ_JBEPBI010000054.1, read as the reverse complement.
GTGTCGGTGGGGCCCGTGTCGGTGGGTTCCGTGCCGGCCGGTCCGGCGGGCCGGTCCTGCTCGGCCTGCGCCTCCTGGGCCCAGCGCAGCGCGAGCGCTGCGGCCTTGCGGGCGGCCTCGGCGACGGCCTCGGGGCCTCCCTGGGCCTGTGCGGCCGCGTAGCCGACCAGGAAGGTGGTCAGCGGGGCCGCGGGCCGGGCCACCCCGTGGGCGGCGTCCCGCGCGAGGTCGAGCAGGGCGGCGGTGTCGACGTCGAGGTCGACGCCCAGTTCGTCCTTGACTGCGGAAATCCATTCATCCAACACGTGGCCATGCTCCCTGATCCGTGCCCTGGCGGAGGCGATGTCGTCCCAGGTGTCGCAGTCGAACGACGCGACGGGGTCGGGGACGCGGGTGAGTTCGAGTCCGGCGGTCAGCCGGCGCAGGGGGAGCCCGGCGAGGCCGCCCCGGTCCGCGGTGAGCACCGCCAGCTCGCGGCGCAGCGCCGCCGTGCGGTAGGCGGCGACGAGGGGTTGGTCGCGGCCGTCGCCGTCGGTGAGCAGCGCGCCCTCGACCGTCCCGGCGCGCAGGGCCGTCAGCAGCCGCCGCACGGTGTCCGCGGTGAGGAACGGCAGATCGGCGGAGAGGACGAGGACGTCGTCGGCCGCGGTGTGGCGCAGACCGGCGTCGAGCGCGGCGACGGGGCCCGCCCCGGGCGGCTCCTCGCGTGTCCAGCGCACCGGCCGGGCGGTGGGGCGGTGCTCGGCGACGACGACGGTGACGCGCGCGTCGGCGCAGGCCCCGAGTACCCGGTCCAGCAGCGCGCGCCCGCCCACCCGCACACCTGGCTTGTCGGCGCCGCCCAGCCTGCGGGCGCCGCCGCCGGCCAGCACGACGGCGTCGTAGACGACGCACTCGTTCGAGGTCACCCCACGAGTATGCGGTCCGCCTCGGGCATCCCGTCCCCCCGGATCACGGGGAGCGTACGAGCCCGTCCGCGCTCACAGCGTGCGCAGCAGCACCGCCGGCTGCTCCACGCAGTCCGCCACGTGGCGCAGGAAGCCGCCGGCCGTGCCTCCGTCGCACACCCGGTGGTCGAAGGTGAGCGAGAGTTGGACGACCTGGCGCACGGCCAGTTCGCCCTCGTGCACCCATGGCTTGGGCACGATGCGGCCGACGCCGAGCATGGCCGCCTCGGGGTGGTTCACGATCGGCGTGGATCCGTCGACGCCGAACACGCCGTAGTTGTTCAGCGTGAAGGTGCCGCCGGTGAGATCGGCCGGGGTGAGGCGTCCGGCGCGGCCGGCCTCGGTGAGCCGGGCGAACTCCGCGGTGAGGCCCTCGGCGTCCCGGGCGTGTGCGTCGCGGACGACCGGGACGACGAGTCCGCGCTCGGTCTGCGCGGCGAACCCGAGGTGGACGTGGTCGAACTGGACGATCTCGCGGGCTGCCGTGTCGACGCTGGAGTTGAGCTCGGGGTACCGGGCCAGGGCCGCAGTGCAGATCCGGGCGAGGAGCGCGAGGAGCGAGATCTTCGGTCCGCCGGCCGCGTTCATGGCGGCGCGGGCGCGCATCAGCTCCGTCGCGTCGGCGTCCACCCAGCAGGTGGCGTCGGGGATCTCGCGCCGGCTGCGGGAGAGCTTGTCGGCGACGGCGCCCCGGACGCCCTTGAGGGGGATGCGGCGGCCGTCGGCGGCGGTGCCCGGCGCGGGCGTCACGGCGGCGTCCGGCAGGGGCCGCGCGGTCTGGGCGCCGGCCGGTGCGGCAGGAGCACGCAGGGCGTTCTCCACATCGGCCCGCAGGATCAGCCCCTCGGGCCCGGAGCCGGTGAGCTGCCGCAGATCCAGGCCGTTCTCCCGCGCGAGGCGACGGACCAGCGGAGAGATCACGGGGACGGGGCCGTCGGACGCCGGGTGCGGACTGCGGACGGCGCCGGCCTCGACCGGCACGCTCACCGAAGCCGAAGCCGAAGCCGAAGCCGAGGTCGAAGCGGAAGGCGAAGCCGGGGCGGCGCCGGACACGGCCTGCGGCACCGCGGCCGAAGCCGTCGCGCCCGCAACCTGGGCCGGAGCGGGAGCCGGGGCCGGGGAGGATGCGTGCGGCATCGCCGGGGCGGCGGTCGGCTGAACCGGCCGTACCCGCCTGCGGCGTGCCGGGGCCTCGGAGGTGCCGTAGCCCACCAGCACGTTGCCCGAGCCCTCGGCCTGCCCGGCCGGCGCACCGCGCCCGGGCGGGTCGGCGGGCCCGAGCGCGTCGCCGGACGCGGGGGCGCCGACCGCGACCGTGATCAGCGGGGCGCCGACGGGCAGTTCCGTGCCCTCCTCGCCGAAGCGGGCCGTGACCACGCCGCCGTAGGGGCAGGGCACCTCGACCATCGCCTTGGCCGTCTCGACCTCCACGACCGGCTGGTCGACGGCGACCACGTCGCCGACCTGGACCAGCCAGCGGACGATCTCCGCCTCGGTGAGCCCTTCTCCGAGGTCGGGCAGCTTGAACTCCAGCACCTGTGCCATCAGTTCCCGGCCTCCCACTGCAGCCGTGCCACGGCGTCCAGGATGCGGTCGACGCCGGGCAGGTGGTGGCGCTCCAGCATCGGCGGCGGATACGGCAGATCGAACCCGGCGACGCGCAGCACCGGCGCCTCCAGGTGGTGGAAGCAGCGCTCGGTGACACGGGCCGCGATCTCTCCGCCCGGGCCGCCGAACGAACCCGACTCATGGACGACGACCGCCCGGCCGGTGCGCCGCACCGACGCGGCGACCGTCTCGTCGTCGAAGGGCACCAGGGACCGCAGGTCGACGACCTCCAGGTCCCAGCCCTCGGCCTGCGCCGCCTCGGCTGCCTCCAGGCAGACCGGAACCGACGGCCCGTACGTGATCAGGGTCGCGCTGCGGCCCGGGCGCCGCACGACCGCGCGGCCGATCGGCTCGACCGGCTGCGGCTCCTGCGGGTTCCAGGAGTCCTTCGACCAGTACAGGCGCTTGGGTTCGAGGAAGACGACAGGGTCGTCGGAGGCGATGGCGGCGCGCAGCAGACCGTAGGCGTCGGCGACCGTGGCGGGCGTGACGACGTGCAGGCCCGGGGTCGCCATGTAGTACGCCTCGGACGAGTCGCTGTGGTGCTCGACGCCGCCGATGCCGCCTCCGTAGGGCACCCGGACGGTGATCGGCAGGGGCATCCGGCCGCGGGTGCGGTTGCGCATGCGTGCGACATGGCTGATGAGCTGCTCGAACGCCGGGTAGGCGAAGGCGTCGAACTGCATCTCCACCACCGGCCGCAGGCCGTACATGGCCATGCCGACGGCGGTGCCGAGGATGCCGGCCTCGGCGAGCGGGGTGTCCGTGCAGCGGTCCTCCCCGAACTCCTTCGCGAGCCCGTCGGTGACCCGGAACACCCCGCCGAGGGCTCCCACGTCCTCGCCCAGGACGTGCACGGTCGGGTCGGCGGCCATCGCGTCGCGGAGCCCGCGCGTGAGGGCCTGCGCCATGGTGGCGGGCTTGAGGGCGACCGTCGTCATCGGTGCGCGCCTTCCTGCTCGGCCTCGAGCTCCGCCCGCAGCAGTTCCTGCTGCTCGCGTAGTTGCGGCGTGGGTTCGGCGTAGACGTGGGAGAACAGGTCCATGGGGTCGAGGTCCGCGTCCTGGTTCATCCGGGCGCGCAGGTCGGCGGCCATGTCCTCGGCGGCCTCCCGCACCGTGCGCCGGGTGTCCTCGTCGAGCAGCCCGCGTGCGGTCAGTTCGCGCTCGAGCAGTTCGATCGGGTCGTGCTCACGCCAGGTCTGGACCTCGGCGTCGGCGCGGTAGCGGGTGGCGTCGTCGGCGTTGGTGTGCGCGTCGATGCGGTACGTCACCGCCTCCACGAGGGTCGGTCCGCCGCCTTCCCGCGCGCGGCGCACGGCGTCGGCCAGGACCTCGTGCACGGCGGCCGCGTCGTTGCCGTCGACCAGCCGGCCCGGCATGCCGTAGCCGACGGCCTTGTGGGCCAGCGACGGGGCGGCGGTCTGCTTGGCGAGCGGCACGGAGATCGCGAAGCCGTTGTTCTGCACCAGGAAGACGACCGGCGCCTGCCAGACGGCGGCGAAGTTCAGCGCCTCGTGGAAGTCGCCCTCGCTGGTGCCCCCGTCGCCGACCATGGCGAGCGCGACCACGTCGTCGCCCTTGAGGCGGGCGGCGTGCGCGAGGCCCACGGCGTGCGGGAGCTGGGTGGCGAGCGGGGTGCACAACGGCGCGACCCGGTGCTCGTAGGGGTCGTAGCCGGTGTGCCAGTCGCCGCGCAGCAGGGTGAGGGCCTCGACGGGGTCCACGCCGCGTGCGACGACCGCGAGGGTGTCGCGGTAGCTGGGGAAGAGCCAGTCCCGCTCCTGCAGGACGAGCGCGGCGGCGACCTCGCAGGCCTCCTGACCGGTGCTGGACGGGTAGACGGCGAGTCTGCCCTGCTTGGTGAGGGCGGTGGCCTGGACGTTGTACCGGCGACCGCGCACGAGCTGCGCGTACAGCCGGCGCAGCAGCTCCGGGTCGGCCTGCGCGGCGGCGTCGGTGCCGAGGACGCGGTACGGCTCCGCGTCGGGCAGCAGCGGCGCGGGGTCGGTACGGGGCTGCCAGGCCGGCGGCGGGGTGGGCCGGTAGGCGCCCCGCTGCTCCATGACCGTCATGACGGCACCTCCTCGTAGGAACGGCTACGGGCGGCGCGTCGGTTGTGATGCGCCTCACCTACCGATTGTTCGGTCGTCGGCACATTTTGGCTACAGGGCCCCTCAGGCTGTGGACAAACGGTTCTCCACAGCCTGAGATGGATGCAGTACGTCCATATGGGAGAGGCGGGGGGACATGGCACCTGAACAAATGGCCGAAGGGCCGGAGAACGGTGCCACGCTTCCGCCGGTCGGTTCCGCGTCAGGCGGCGTCCAGTCGTCGGGCGGCCCGCCGCCGTCCTCCGGCGTCGTTCCCGCGCCGCCGGCCGGCGCTCCGCTGCCGCCGCCGCGTCCGCTCGACGCCATCGACCAGGACATCCTGCAGATGCTCCAGGCGGACGGCCGCGCCTCCATACGGTCGGTCGCCGAACGGGTCCACGTCTCCCGGGCCAACGCCTACGCGCGGATCAACCGGCTCATCGAGGACGGCGTCATCCGGGGCTTCGGCGCCCGCGTCGACCATGAGCGGGCGGGACAGGGCACGAGCGCCTACATCACCCTGACGATCGTGCAGAACTCCTGGCGGACCGTGCGCGAGCAGCTCAGACAGCTGCCCGGCGCCTCCCACATCGCGCTGGTCGGAGGCGACTTCGACGTCCTGCTCCTCGTGCACACACCCGACAACCGGGCGCTGCGCGAGGTGGTCCTCACCCGTCTCCAGGCGATCCCCGAGGTGCTCAGCACGCGCACCCTGCTGGTGTTCGAGGAGGAGGACCTGGAGCCGCAGGGCTGAGCGCTAACGAGCCGTCCGCAGGCCCTCGAAGACGAGCCGCACGACCGCGTCCGCGACCTCGCTCTCGACCATCCCCCGGCCGCCGGGCCGGTACCACTCGACGATCGAGTTGATCATCCCGAAGACCAGGCGCGTCGCGAGCCGCACTTCCATGTCGCCGCGCACCTCCCCCTCGGCGGCGGCCGCCCTCAGCAGCTCGGCGACCCGGTGGTCGAAGTCGCGGCGGCGCTCCAGGGCCCACCGCTCGGTGTCGGTGTTGCCGCGCACGCGCAGCAGCAGCGTCACGTACGGCAGCTCGCCGATGAGGACCTCGACCATGCGCCGCACGACGTACTCGAGGCGCTCCGAGGCGTGCCCCACGCGCGCGTGCTCCTCGTCGAGGATCCCGAACAGGCCGTCCAGCGCCCGGCTGACGGCGCGCCGCAGCAGTTCCTCCTTGCCGGCGACGTGGTGGTAGATCGACGACTTGGAGATGCCGGCCGCCCTGGAGAGGTGCTCCATGGAGGTGCCGTCGTAGCCGCGCTCGTTGAACACCTGGACGGCGACGGAGAGCAGGGTCTCCGGCGTGTACGTGTCGCGCTTGGCGGTGGTCACGAGGCGCCCTCCCGCTTCTCGGTCGCGTAGGAGTAGCGGTAGAGCGCGAGGGACGGCGCGTAGCGGCAGGAGGGGTCGCGTTCGTGCAGGTCGTCGAGGAGGGCGCAGGCCCAGGTGCGGCCGAGCCGGCGGCTCCACTCGAAGGGGCCGAGGGGGTAGTTCACGCCGAGGCGCATCGCGGTGTCGACGTCCTCCTCGGTGGCGACGCCCTTGGCGACCGCGTCGTGCGCGAGGTCGACGATCCGCGCGACGGTCCGCGCGACGATCATGCCGGGGACGTCCCCGATGACGCTGACGTCCTTGCCGAGCGCCTGGAACAGACCGACCGCCTCGGACATCGTCTGCGCGGAGGTGTCCTGGGAGGAGGCCAGGGCGATGCGGGTGGCCTTGCGGTAGTCCAGGGCGAGGTCGAAGTAGACGACGTCGCGGAACTCCACGGAGGTCTGGCCGTCGGCGAGGGCGAGCTGGCCGCCGCCGGGCAGCACCAGGCGGGTGCCGTGGTCCTCTTCCTCCTCGCGGACCTGGATGCCCGCCTCGCGGATCAGGGCGAGGAGCTCCGACGCGGGGCCCAGATCGCCCTCGGCGACGACGTACGCGGGCGGCCGGGCCTGCTCCGCGGTGTGCGGCTCGGCCGGCTCGGCGCCCTCCCGGTAGTCGTACCAGCCCTGGCCGGTCTTGCGGCCGAGGCGGCCCGACTCCACCAGGCGCCGCTGGGCGAGCGAGGGCGTGAAGCGCACGTCCTGGAAGAAGGACTGCCACACGGAGTGCGTGACCGACTCGTTGACGTCCTGTCCGATCAGGTCGGTCAGCTCGAAGGCGCCCATCCGGAAGCCGCCGGACTCGCGCAGGATCGCGTCGATGGTGGCCGGGTCGGCGCCCTGCGCCTCGTAGACGGCGAACGCCTCGGCGTAGAAGGGCCGCGCGATGCGGTTGACGATGAAGCCGGGGGTGTCGGCGCAGGCGACCGGCGTCTTGCCCCAGGCGCGGGCGGTCTCGTACGCGCGCGTGGCCGACGTGACGTCGGTGGCGTACCCGGAGACGACCTCGACCAGCGGCAGCAGCGGCGCCGGGTTGAAGAAGTGCAGGCCGACGAAGCGCCCCGGGCTGCGCAGGGCGCCGGCGACCGCGGTCACCGACAGGGAGGAGGTGTTGGTGGCGAGCAGGCAGTCCTCGCCGACGACGTCCTCCAGCTGCCGGAACAGCTCCTGCTTGACGTCCAGCCGCTCGACGACGGCCTCCACGACCAGGGAGCAGTCCGCGAGGTCGGCGAGGCTCTCCGCGGGCCGCAGCCGGGCGAGCGCCTCGTCCCGGTCGGCGGCGGCGAGACGGTCCTTCTCGACGAGCCGGTCCAGACGGGCGCCGATCGCGGCGGCCGCCTCGCGGGCACGGCCGGGAACGGCGTCGTACAGCCGCACGGGGTGTCCCGCGACCAGGGCGACCTGAGCGATGCCCTGGCCCATGGTGCCGACGCCGACGACGGCGACGGCGCTGCTGGGGTCGAGTCCTGTCATGTGCGCGATCCTCCCGCACGAAGATTTCCACAGATGCGGCAGGCCCCCTTGTCCCGACCGATCGTTCGGTTACTCTAACCGTGACTGGCTGTTCCTGCCCAGGTCTCCGCCAGGTCATGAGCTCGACGGAGAGTTCTCAAGACGAGGAGTTGGTCCCGCATGGCCGCCGCCGAACCGACCGCGCACGCTCTGATCGCCCAGCACCGGCCCACCCTCGATCAGGCCCTGGAAGCGATCCGCACACGCGCGTACTGGTCCCCCCACCCGGAACACCCCAAGGCCTACGGGGAGAACGGCAGCCTGGACGCGGCAGCCGGAAAGGCGGCCTTCGACGCCGTCCTGAACACCCGCCTCGACCTCGGGCAGCCCGGCACGGACGGCTGGGTGGGCGGCGAGGTCTCGCCGTACGGCCCCGAGCTCGGCGTCTCCTACCCGCACGCGGACCCGGACGCGCTGCTGCCCGCGATGCGCGCCGGACAGCGCGCCTGGCGGGACGCGGGCGCGGAGGTCCGCGCGGTGGTCTGTCTGGAGATCCTCAAGCGGATCAGCGACCGCACCCACGAGTTCGCGCACGCCGTCATGCACACGTCCGGACAGGCCTTCATGATGGCGTTCCAGGCGGGCGGCCCGCACGCACAGGACCGCGGTCTGGAGGCAGTGGCCTACGCCTACGCCGAACAGGTCCGCACCCCGGACACGGCGGAGTGGAGCAAGCCCCAGGGCAAGCGCGACCCGCTCGCGATGACCAAGACCTTCACGCCCGTCCCGCGCGGCGTCGCCCTGCTCATCGGCTGCAACACCTTCCCGACGTGGAACGGCTACCCGGGCCTGTTCGCCTCGCTCGCCACCGGCAACGCGGTCCTGGTCAAGCCCCATCCGCGCGCGGTGCTGCCGCTCGCGCTGACCGTGGGCGTCGCGCGCGAGGTGCTCGCCGCGGCCGGCTTCGACCCGAACCTCGTCGCGCTGGCGGCCGAGCGCCCCGGCGAGGGCATCGCCAAGACGCTGGCCACGCGCCCCGAGATCCGGATCGTCGACTACACCGGCTCGACCGCCTTCGGCGACTGGCTGGAGGCCAACGCCCGCCAGGCGCAGGTCTACACCGAGAAGGCCGGCGTCAACACGGTGCTCGTGGAGTCGACCGCGAACTACCAGGGCATGCTCGCCAACCTGGCGTTCTCGCTGTCCCTGTACAGCGGCCAGATGTGCACCACCCCGCAGAACCTGCTGATCCCCCGCGACGGCATCCGCACCGACGAGGGCCCGAAGTCCTACGACGAGGTCGTCGCCGACCTCGCCCGCTCGGTCGACGGCCTCCTCGGCGACGACGCGCGCGCGAACGCCCTGCTCGGCGCGATCGTCAACCCCGACGTCAAGGCCCGTCTGGAGGCCGCGGCGGGCCTCGGCGAGGTCGCCCTCGCCTCCCGCGAGGTCGCCAACCCGGAGTTCCCCGACGCGATCGTGCGCACCCCGGTGATCGTCAAGCTGGACGGCGCCAAGCCGGACGACGAGGCCGCCTACATGAGCGAGTGCTTCGGCCCGGTCTCATTCGCCGTCGCGGTCGACTCCGCGGCCGACGCCGTGGCCCTGCTGCGGCGCACCGTGCGGGAGAAGGGCGCGATGACGGTCGGCGCGTACACGACCGACGCCGAGGTCGAGAGGGCCGTGGAGGAAGTCTGCCTGGACGAGGCCGCCCAGCTCTCCCTGAACCTCACCGGCGGCGTCTACGTCAACCAGACCGCCGCGTTCTCCGATTTCCACGGCTCGGGCGGCAACCCGGCGGCCAACGCGGCCCTCACCGACGGCGCGTTCGTCGCGAACCGCTTCCGCGTCGTCGAGGTCCGCCGGGACGCCTAGGACGGGCCCGGCGAGCCCCCCATCGGCGCC
>NZ_JBEPBI010000053.1:0-46332 GCF_040299045.1 Streptomyces sp. NPDC001027 | reverse complement strand
AACCCGCGGGGGTGGGCCGCTGTTTTGGGGGGGGGGCGGGGGGGGCGGGCCGGGCCCCCCCCACCGAAAGGGTGCCGCGCGCTCTCCCCCTTCCCGCCGCCGTCCCGCAAAGGAAACGCCAGTGAGCGCTGTCACGAGCCCGCCGCCTCCCACCGTCCCGGCCCACACGAGGCGTCCCCGCCTCGCCCCGAGCGCCGAGGTCCACTCGCCCGCCGACGGACAGGGCGACTGGGTCCTCCAGCACGGCGCCCGCTACGTGCGGATCACCGAACACGTCGCGGATCTCGTCCAGGAACTGGACGGGGAGCGCGACCACGAGACCCTCGCCGCCCGGCTGGGCGGCTCCTGGAGCACCGAGCGGGTGGGCAGCGCGATCTCCCGGCTCGACTCCCTCAGACTGCTCGACGACGGCGAGACCAAGGCGCCCGCCGTCGCCCCCCGCTTCCAGATCGTCCCCCCGATGACGCTCCAGCTCACGCTGCTGCGGCCGGGACGCACGATGCAGGCCCTGCGCCCCGTGTTCGCCCGCCTCTTCTCCCGGGGGATCGTGGCGGCCGGGATGCTCTGCGTCCTGCTCGGCGCCGGCGCCCTGATCGCCCAGCGCGACGCCGTAGCGGTGACGCTGAACAGCCCGCTCTCCGCGGTCTCGTTCACCGGAGTGCTCGTCGCGCTGCTGCTCGGCGTCTCCCTGCACGAGCTGGGGCACGCCGCCGTCCTCATCCGCTACGGGGGCCGGCCCTCGCGCATCGGCGTCATGCTCTTCTACCTGATGCCGGCGTTCTTCTGCGACGTCTCGGACGCCTGGCGGCTCCCCGACCGCAGGCAGCGGGTGCACACCGCGCTCGCCGGGCCCGCGGTCCAGACGTCCCTGGCGGCCGCCTCGGCCCTCGCCGCCTGGCCCCTCGCGGACGGCGCCGCCAAGACCTGCCTGCTGTTCTTCGCGGTCACCAGCTACGGAACGGCCCTGCTCAACCTGACGCCGTTCATCAAACTCGACGGCTACATCGCCCTGATGAGCCACGTGGACGTCCCGTACCTGCGCGACCGCGCCATGGCCGACGCCCGCCGCGCCCTCGCCCGCTTCCTGTTCGGCGGCACGTACCAGCGCGAACTGCCCACCCGGTGGACCGTCGTGTACGGCTTCGCCTGCCTCGCCTTCCCCGTGTACTTCCTGAGCACCGCCCTGCAGACCTGGCTCGGCACGCTCCAGCGGGTCGGCTGGGTCGGACTCCTGCTGGCCGCCTCCGGGCTGTCGTACATCGTGTGGATGCTGGTCCGCGGCGCGCTGCGGCTCTCCGCCGAGGTCAAGGCCGCCGGCGTCCGCCGGGCCCGGGTCGGCGCCGTCTGCGCCGCACTGGGCGCCGCCGGGTGCGCCGCGCTGTTCCTGCCCGTCCATCAGACGGCGGCTGCCGCCTACGTCACCGACGCCTCCGGCACCCGGCTCGTCCTGCCGCAGGGCTCCTCGGCCGAGCTGGTCCACGCCGGGCAGCGCGTGACGCTGAAGACGAACGGCCTGGTGCTGCAGGACGACGTCGCCACCGCCCGGGTGGGATCCGCTCCGGCAGCGCAGACCGAGGTCCCGGTCTCCACCTACTTCCCCGTCGACCTCGGAAGCGCCGTGGGCATGGACTCGACGGCCTTCTCGCTGGACCTCGACCGCACCCCGACGCCGGCCACCGGCACCGCCGAGGTGGAGCTGGGCAGCGTGCCCCTGTGGAAGTCCCTCCACCGCACCTACGTGCTCCCGTTCCTGCCCTTCTGACTCTGGAGACACCGTGCTCGACACCCGGTTCATCAACTTCTGCCGCGCGGACTCGCTGTTCTACGACGCCGCCGCCGCCGAATCCACCGGCGCGGACTTCCACGAGGGCCGGACCCTGCCCGAGGGCTGGAGCGCCACCCGAGGACGGGAGTGGACCGTCTGCGTCCCGCCGGACTCCCGCATCCCCGACCAGGGATGGAAGATCCACGTCGCGGCCTCCCCCGACAACGCCGCCGAACTCCTCGACGCCGTGGTCCCGTACTGCGTCGAGCACGGGCTGATGTTCAAGTACATCTCCGACCTGGAGACGCTCGGCCGGCGCGGCAGCAAGTACGGGGACCGCACCGCCAGCGGGAAGTTCATCACCGTCTACCCCGTCGACGAGACGGCTCTGCGCACCGCCCTGGACGGCCTCGACGACCTCGTCGGAGGAACGCCCGCACCGTCCGTGCTGAGCGATCTCCGTTGGAAGCAGGGGCCGTTGTACGTGCGTTACGGTGGCTTCGTGCTGAAGACCACCCGCCTCAAGGATGGCACCCTGGCACCCGCGATCACCGCGCCGGACGGCGAACTCGTCCCCGACGAGCGGCGCCCCGGCTTCCGTCCCCCGGCATGGGTCACCCTCCCCTCCTTCCTGCAGGAGGCGGCCGACGAGCGCCGCCGGGGCACCCTCACCGACTTCCCGTTCCGCGTCTACAAGGCCCTGCACTTCTCCAACGGAGGCGGCGTGTACCGCGCCGTCGACAAGCGCGACGGGACCGAGGTGCTGCTGAAGGAGGCCCGCCCGCTCGCCGGTCTCGACGCGGCCGGCGACGACGCCGTCACCCGCCTCGAGCGCGAGCACTGGGCGCTGTCCCGGCTCTCCGGTCTCCCGTCCGTGCCCACCCTGAGGGACGTGCGCAAGGGCAACGAACACCTCTTCCTGGCCCGCGACTACGTCGACGGCACCCCGCTGACGGAGCTCGTCCGTCTGCGACACCCCTACGGCACCACCGACAACACGCCGCGGGCCCGCGCGGAGTACACGGCCTGGACGCTGCACATCCTGGACCAGGTCGCCGAGGGCGTGGCCGCCATGCACGAGCGCGGTGTCGTCTTCGGCGACCTGCACCCGGGCAACGTCCTCGTGCGCCCCGACGACACCGTCGCCTTCATCGACATGGAGACCGCCACGCCCGCCGAGGAGATGCGCGCGCAGGCCATGGGCTCCCTCGGCTTCCGCGCCCCCGACCACCTCCGGGGCCCCGACGTCGACCTGTTCGCGCTCGACGTGCTCCGGCTGACCATGTTCGTCCCCATGCCGCACGTCGTGCCGTGGGGCACCGAGAAGATCCGCACGCTCATCGACGTGGCCGCCCGCGACTTCCCCCTCCCCGAGTCCTTCGTCCGCCGGATCGAGCGCGGCCTCGGCGACGACGTCCTGGGCGCGCGGACGGAGTACGGCGTGCGCTGGCCCGCCGCCGGGGAGGAGACCGGGAGCCTGATCGCGGACATCGCCCGCTCCATCGTCGAGGCGGCCACCCCCGAGCGCACCGACCGCCTCTACCCGGGCGACGTCTCGCAGTTCATGGTCGACGACGGCGGCGTGACCTTCGCGTACGGGGCCGCGGGCGTGCTGTGGGCGCTGCACCGCGCCGGCGCCGAGGCTCCCGCCGAACACGTCCAGTGGCTCCTCGACCGGTCCGAGCAGGTCGCCGGCGACGGCCCCGGTTTCCTCACCGGCCTCGCCGGCGTCGCGTACACCCTGGAGGAACTCGGTCATCCCGACGCCGCCGACGCGGTCATGGACCGTGCCTTCGCCGGGTGCGACGCCAACGTGGGGTCCACCCTGGCGACCGGTCTCTCCGGCCTCGGCCTGACCGCGCTGCACCTGGCCGCCCGGCGCGGCGACGACCGCCGCCTGCGCCAGGCCCTCGAACTCGCCGACCGGCTGCCCGACACCCCGGCGCCCCAGCGCGTGGGACTGCTGCACGGTCGCTGCGGCCGCGCCCTGCTGCTGCTGCGCCTGTACGAACACACCGGCCGCACCGACCTGTTGGAGCGGGCGCTGGCCGAACTCCACGCCGAGCTCGAGCGCATCGGGGGCGACGACTTCGACGACCGCTTCCTCAGCGCCGGACTCGAGGGCTCCGCGGGCATCCTGATCGCGCTGCGCGCCGCGCTGCGGCACACCCCCGACGACGTGCGGATACGTGCCGCCGTGGACCGGCTGCGGACCTTGCGGCGCGGCGGCTTCGCCACGTCGTGCGGTCTTCTGCACGGCCGCAGCGGTGAGCTCCTCGCCCTCGCCGACGGCGGCAGCGAGATCGAGCGGGACGTGCTGCGCTTCCACCTGGACGCCCTCGGCTGGGAGGCGATAGCCGCCGAGCCCGGACGCGTCGACTTCCTCGGCAACTACGGCTACCGCCTCTCCACCGACGTGGGCACCGGTTCGGCCGGAGTCCTCCTGGCCCTCGCCGCCCTGCGCGACGGCGCCCCGGCCCTGTCCTTCCTCGCCCCCTCGGCCGCCGGGGCGCGACGGTGATCGACATCCCGGCCACCCTCGACCCGGCCTCGGGCATCGCCCTGCGGTACGCGGTCACACCGCCCCACGACGACGATCCGCTGTGGAGCAGCGCCGTCGAACTCCAGCCGGTGGACGGGTTCGAGGGCATCGTCGGCGCCCAGGCCCCCACGGGCTCGGGGGGCGCGGGGGCGGTGCGTGCGGGGGCCGCTGCCTCGGCCCCGGCCGGGCCCGGCGCCGACGTCGGCGACCTCCCGCTGTCCGCCCGGTTCGCCGGGGCCAGCGGCTCCTCCCGGATCGACGCCCTGCTGCGCGGAGCGGGCGAGGCCGTCGAACGGCGTGCCCTGCACCCCTCGGCGGCGCACCCCGCACGCTTCGGCCCCGCGGCCGGCCTGGCCGCCACGACGCTGTACGCGCACCACCCGGACCACGCCCTGTCGCACCCGGACGCCGCGACGGCCGCCCTGTCCTGGTACGAGGCCCGCGACCTGGACACCGATGTCCCCGTCCTGGTCCCCGCGGACCTCGTGGACTGGCCCGCACGCAGGGCCGACCTGTTCGATCCGAGCCCGTCCGGTGCGGCGGCCGGCACGAGCCACGAGACCGCCCTCGCCGCCGCGATGATCGAGGTCACGGAACGGGACGCCCTCACCGTCGCCTGGGGCCGCCGGCTGAGTCTGCCGACGTACGTCCCCTCGCCCGCCGACGCCGGGCTCTCGGCGATGTGGCGGCGGGCACGCGCGGAGGGGCTGACCCCCGTGCTCGCCCGGATCCCCACCGCCGTGCCCGGGCTGTGGTGCATGACCGGCTTCCTGATCGACCCGGAGGGGCCGGGCGCCGTGGCCGCCGTCGGCATGAAGGCGTCGACCCGGCCGGCCGAGGCCGCCGTCAAGGCGTTCCAGGAGGCGTGGCAGGTACGGGCCGCGCTGCGGGCGCTGCGCGGCCAGGGCGAGACCGGGCGGCTCGCCCCGATCGTGACGGAGCACGACCGGCTCTGCCACATGCTGACCCGCCCCGCGTACGAGAGCGTGCGCGACTGGGTCGCGGGCTTCCGGGAGCCGGACCCGCTGCCCGCTCCCTCGCCTGGGCGGGCCCTGGAGGCGGAGGAGATCCGGCGGGCCCTGACCGCCGACGGCGCGGGTCTCCTCGCCGTGGACCTCACGCCGCGCCTCCCGTCGGCGGTCGCCGCCATGGGCTGGCACGTCGTCAAGGTGCTGGCGCCCGGCTACCAGAGCCTGCGGATGGACGAGACGCACCTGTGGAGCTGGCACCTGCCCCGGCTGGCGTCGGCGCCCGAGCGCACCGGCTGCGCCGCCGGCCTGGACGATCCACGCGAAGCGGCTCCGCACCCGCTGCCCTGACCGTGACGGCGGTCCGCCGCCGCTCGATTCCCCCCACCAGAGCAACCGATCAACCGAGCTGAGAGAAGACACAGATGTTGGAACTGGAAGAACTCGTCCGAGACTTCGGCGATCATCGCGCCGTCGACCGGGTCTCCTTCCGGGTGTCCCGAGGCCGGTTGACCGGATTCGTCGGCGGAAACGGCGCGGGCAAGACCACCACCATGCGCATGATCATGGGCGTTCTGGCCGCGAACGGCGGCGAGATCCGCTGGGACGGCGCGCCCGTCACGGCCGCCGACCGCAGGGACTTCGGCTACATGCCGGAGGAGCGCGGCCTCTACCCGAAGCAGACGGTGCTCAGCCAGCTCGTCTACCTGGCCCGCCTCCGGGGCCAGGACGCCGCCGACGCCCGCCGCCACATGCTCGAGCTGCTCGAGCGTCTCGGTCTCGCGGAGAAGAGCCAGGCACGGCTGGAGTCCCTGTCCCTGGGGAACCAGCAGCGGGTGCAGATCGCGGCCGCCCTGCTGGGCTCCCCCAAGCTGCTCGTCCTCGACGAGCCCTTCTCCGGGCTGGACCCGCACGCCGTCGACACGATGGCCGAGCTGCTGCGCGAGTACGCCGCCGCGGGCATCCCGGTGCTGTTCTCCTCCCACCAGCTCGATCTGGTCGAGCGGCTCTGCGACGACCTGGTGATCATGGCCACCGGTCACGTCGTCGGCAAGGGCACCGCGGACGAGCTCCGGCACCGCGACAAGCCCCGGTACCGCCTGGTCACCGGTGCGCCGGCCGGCTGGGCCCGCGACGTCCTCGGCGTGAGCGACGTCGAAGAGCTGCCCGACGGAGCGCACGTCGAGCTCGCCGCCGACGCCGACCCCGGCGCGCTCCTGACGGAGGCCCTGCGCCGCGGACCCGTGCACGCCTTCACCCCCGTCGTTCCCAGCATCGCCGACGTCTACCGGGAGATGACCTCCGCATGAGCACCGTGACCTCGAACCCCGCGCACCGGTCCGAGACGTCGCCCGATCCGCAGGGCACGCCCGCGGCTTCCGGTACCGCGCCCCGCACGGCCACCGCGGCCGCCTGGCGGATCGTCGCCGCCCGCGAGATCTCGGTGAAGCTCACCAACCGCGGCTTCCTGCTGTCGACGCTGGTCACCCTCGCCCTGATCGTGGGCGCGATCGGACTGCAGCTCTATCTGGCGGACTCGATGGGGAAGATCACCGTCGCGGTGGCCGACCAGCAGGCGGGCCGGATAGCCGGCCAGGCCGAGCAGTTGGCCGTCAGGGCGGACCAGGACGTCGAGATCACGGTCCAACAGGAGTCGTCCGCCGACCAGGTCCGCGAGGCGGTCCGGTCCGGCGACGCCGAGGCCGGACTCCTCCTCGAGGGCGGCCGCTGGGTCCTGCTCGGCGACACCGGTCAGAACGACATCGCCGCCACCTGGATCGGCGCCGCCGTGCAGTCGAACGCCCTCGCCGAGAACGCGCAGGCCGCCGGCACCAGCCTGACGGCCCTCAGCAAGGGGGCGGAGGTCAAGCACGTCCTGCTGTCGGCCGACAAGACGCCCGAGGGCGCGGTCCGGATGACGACGTACTTCTTCGGCTTCCTCTTCTACCTGGCCGCGGTCCTGCTCGGCGCGGCGCTGGCGACCAGCGTCGTGGAGGAGAAGCAGAACCGCATCGTCGAGCTCATCGCCTCCTCGGTGCCGCTGCGGTCGCTGCTCGTCGGCAAGATCGTCGGTTCCACGCTGCTGGCGCTCGCCCAGATGGCGCTGTTCTGCCTGGTCGGCATCGGCGGTCTGGTGGCCACCGGCGAGCAGGACTTCCTGGCCGACATCAGCTCGGGACTGGGCTGGTTCCTCGTCTTCTACGTCGTGGGCATCGCCGTCCTGGCCTGCCTGTTCGCCGCCGCGGGCGCGCTCGCCACCCGGAGCGAGGACATCCAGTCCACCACGACCCCGGTGAACGCGATCACCGCGCTGGTGTTCATCGTCGGCGTCACCGTGACCGGCAACGTGCGCGAGATCCTCTCCTTCATCCCGCTGACCTCGACCGTCACCATGCCGGCCCGCGTCCTGGCGGGGGAGACCGCATGGTGGGAGCCGGCCGCCGCGCTCGGTCTGTCGATCGCCGCCGCGGTGCTCATCGTCGGGGTGAGCAGCCGGGTGTACCGCCGTGCGCTGCTTCAGACCGACCGCAAGCTCTCGTTCCGCCAGGCCATGAAGCTGACGGACTGACCGCCCGGCCCTCCACGTCACCGCAGCACCTTCAGCGCCACGCAGCACCGGCGCAACGGTCACCCGTATCACCGCACCATCGCACCACCCGCAGCACCCGCTCAGACCTGCTGTACATGCGAGACACCCCCTCAACCGGAAGGAACTCCGATGACCGCCTCCTCTTCCCGCAACGCCCTCGCCGCGCTCCTGGCCGTGCTCGCCTGCGTGGAGGTCGTGCTGATGAGCAGCGACACCTCCGACGGCGTCCGTTACGGCGTCGGCGCGGCACTCGCCGTCGGGATCCTCGTGCTGGTCGGCCGGCTCGCCAAGGGCGGCTCGTCCGCCTGACCGATGACTCGACTCCTCGTCCGGGGCCGGCCGTACTCAGACGGCCGACCCCGGACCACGGTCGGCGCACGGACCCCGGGGGTGGGCGGCGGCAGCCTGCCCACCCCTCCCTTCACTTCGTCATGCGGAGCCCGTCCATGAGCTTCTCCCATCAGGTGTCGATCACCGGTCCGTCCGGGGCGCCGCCAGAGACCGCCGTGATCCGTTTCGTGGCCCTCCTCCCGGAGGGCTGGCACGCCGAGGTCGGCGAGTTCCAGGGCGACCTCGCCCGCCTCCGGATCACCGCCCCGCCCGGAACCACCACGTCCGAGGCCACTCGGATGGCCGCCGACATCCTGTCCCGGCCGGGCCTTCAGGGGTGGCGGCTGACCGACGGCTGACGCACGCTCACGCCCATGCTCACGCCTGGTTTCACGTGAAACCTTCAGCGTGCGCGCCCACCGAGCCACGGGCTGAGCCCGACCAGGATGAACTCCTTGTGCACGCGGTCCCGCGGCAGCGGCACCATCAGGAAGTGGGCCGGGGGAAAGCGCCGGATCTTCACCCAGGCGTGACCGTCGTAGAGGGCGCGAAGGAAGGCGGGGACGTCGTCGCGGTCCACGTCGGGGCACTCGACGCCGTCGACGGTGATCAGGGCGTCGTCGTCGGGATAGAGCCGCACGCTCACGCTCGGCCGCCCACCCAGCTCGACGTAGGCCTCGTGCGGCAGCGATCCGTCCGGATCGGCGGTGACGCCCACGCCGGCGGCGGTGCGGCGGGACGTCTGGTCGGCGCCGATGTCATGGGTGACCTCGATCTCCAGCGCGTACTCGGCGGCGAGGGCACGAAGGACGGTGACGGCCGCCTCGGTGCTGGGCAAGTGGTCCATACCTGTGATCATGCCAAGGACCGTCCGGCGCGGCGGCCGGACGGCGCTGATCGGCGCCCGGGAAACCGCTCAGTGGCGGGAAGCAGCTCGGTGACGGGGAACTGCTCAGTGGTGCTCGGGGAACCGCAGGTACCGCGGGGGCACGGACTTCGTCAGCCACACGCCGTTGGCGCTGAGATGGAAGACATGACCGTCCCGGTGCATGGCGCCCGCGTCGACGGAGAGCACCACGGGGCGGCCCCGGCGGGCGCCGACCCTGGTCGCGGTCTCGCGGTCGGCCGAGAGGTGCACGTCGTGCCGGTTCATCGGCCGCAGCCCCTCGGCCCGGATGGCGTCCAGTGAGCGGGCCACGGTCCCGTGGTAGAGGTACGACGGCGGCACGGCCGGGTCCAGCCCGAGGTCGACCTCGACGCTGTGGCCCTGGCTGGCGCGGATCCGGGTGCCGTCGATCGCGAACCGCTTCTTGTCGTTGGCCGCGACGACGTGGTCCAGCTCGTCACGGGTGAAACGGAAGCCGTGGGCGGCGCACGCCGCGATGAGCTCGTCGATCTCGACCCAGCCGGCCTCGTCGAGGGTGAGCCCGATGCGCTCGGGCTGGTGACGCAGGTGCTTCGAGAGGTACTTCGACACCTTCACGGTGCGTCTGTCGTCCCTGCCGTGCCCGGGTCCGTCCTTTTCGTTCATCCGCTCAGCATGACGGGAGAGACGCGCATCACGCATTCTGTTTTGACGCCGAGGTTTGGTCCACAAGCAACTGCAGTTATCCACAGGCTATTTGGCGATTCTGTGGACAACCGGACTGCCCCGCAAGGGACTTCTCCAACTCACCGGTGACGGACCGTCACTAGAGTGCACACAGTCAACACCCCGGCGGAAACAGCCCGTTCGCCGCACGGGCCTCTACAGCGGCGGTCCGACCCGTGCCAGCGCCCTCAACAACCCTGGGAAGAAACGGGAGAGCGCGTGCGCGGTCTTGGCCTCCGGAGCGACCGCGACCATCGCCTCGTCGTGCACGACCGCGCGCAGGATCGCCCTCGCGACCTTCTCCGGCGGGTAGTTGCGTATCCCGTACAGGCGCGCGGCGCGCTTCTGCCGACGCCGCTCCTCCTCCGCGTCGACCCCCACGAACGTCGCCGTGGACGTGATCGCGGTGTTCACCAGGCCGGGGCAGATCGCGGTCACCCCGATGTCCCGGTCCGCCAGTTCGGCGCGCAGGCACTCGCTCAGCATCAGCACCGCGGCCTTGGAAGTGCTGTAGGCCGGCAGCGCCCGGGAGGGCAGGAAGGCGGCCGCCGACGCGACGTTGACGATGTGACCGCCCTGCCCGCGCTCGGCCATCGGCCGGCCGAGAAGACGGCAACCGTGAATGACGCCCCACAGGTTGACGTCGAGCACCCGGCGCCAGTCGTCGGACGTCGTGTCGAAGAAGGACCCGGACAGGCCGATGCCGGCGTTGTTCACGAGTACGTCCAGCACTCCGTGGTCGGCGTGCACCTTCGCGGCGAGTTTCTCCATCGCCCGCTCGTCGGAGACGTCAACTGCCTCCGCCCAGGCGTCCGGTGCGCCGACCCGGCGGGACAGCTCGGCGGTGCGGGCCGCGCTGTCCGCATCCCGGTCGACGGCGATGACGCGCGCGCCCGTCTCGGCGAACGCGAGCGCCGTGGCCCGTCCGATGCCGCTGCCCGCACCGGTGACGAGCACCAACTGCCCGGCGAGACGCTCGGCGTAGAGCTCGGCCGCACGCCTGCGCCCCGGCCGGCCGCCGTTCCTTTCCTTCTTCCCGTTCCTTCCGTTACTCCTTTTCCTCCCGATTCCTCCACCCGGGCCGACCGCCTCGAGCGCCCCTGCGTCGCCGGCGGTCGTGCGGACCGCGTCGTGCGGTGTCCCGGGGGCGCTTCCCCCGCCGCTTCCCTTCCCCTCGGTCTCGACCGACGTGACGAAGTCGTCGATCCAGGACGCGAGTCGGTCGGGGCGGGTGCGCGGGATCCAATGCCCCGCCGGCAGGGTGCGTCGCGTCAACCGAGGCGCCCAGTCATCGAGTTCGTCGTACAGCCGCTCCGACAGGAACCGGTCGCCGAGGGGCGTGATGAGCTGCACGGGCACGTGCGCGTGCGCGTCGGCGCGCGGACGGCGCAGCCGGGGCCGGACGTTGTCCCGGTACAGCCAGGCGCCGTTGGCCGCGTCCGACGGCAGCGACGGCGTCGGATAGGCGTCGGCGGGGACCTTCTCCACCCGTCGCAGGATGCCCGGCCAGCGCTTGCCGAGGGGCCCCCGCCAGGCGAGTTCGGGCAGGGCGGGGGTGTGCAGCAGGTACACGTACCAGGACTTGGCTCCCTGGCCGAGGAGCTGACCGACCCGGCGCGGGGTCGGCCGGTTCACGCGCGACGCGATCCAGTGGCCGAAGTGGTCCAGGGACGGCCCGGACAAGGAGGTGAAGGATCGGACGCGGCCCTCGGTGCGCCGGACGGTCACGAACTCCCAGGCCTGCACCGAACCCCAGTCGTGCCCCACCAGGTGCACCGGCCCGTCCGGGCTGACCGCGTCCGCGACCGCGAGGAAGTCGTCCGTCAGCTTCTCCAGGGTGAAACCGCCCCGCAGCGGCTTCGGCGCCTCGGACCGGCCGTGGCCCCGGACGTCGTACAGCACCACGTGGAAGCGGTCGGCCAGCCGGGACGCGACCTCGGACCACACTTCCTTGCTGTCCGGGTAGCCGTGCACCAGCACCACCGTCGGCCGCCGCGGGTCGCCGAGTTCGACGACGCACAGCTCGATCCCGCCGGTTCGCACCCGGCGCTCGCGCCCGCCCTCCAGCAACGTCACTTCTCCTCCGCCCCGGCCGACGCCGACCGCTGTGCGCGTCCCTGACCCGACCAGGGTGAATCTGGCACTTGTTAGAGAGGTCGTCAACAGGGTGGGTTCGCGCCGCGGCGAGCGTCGCTCCGTAGCTCTCAGGCATGGGATCCCCTACGGGCCCGTACATCTGAGGTCTGAGGCGAAGACGGCTCTGAGGTCTGACGAAATTCGTGGCGTGCGTCACTAATTTTATGGACGTGACTGTGATCGCGACCGAAAGCCTGAGCAAGCGGTTCCCCCGGGTGACCGCTCTTGACCGGCTCTCCGTGGACGTCGGGCCCGGTGTGACCGGGCTCGTCGGAGCCAACGGGGCCGGCAAGTCCACACTGATCAAGATCCTGCTGGGCCTGTCGCCCGCCACGGAGGGCCGCGCCGAGGTGCTCGGCCTCGACGTCGCCACCAGGGGCGCCGACATCCGCGAGCGGGTCGGCTACATGCCGGAGCACGACTGCCTGCCGCCCGACGTCTCGGCCACCGAGTTCGTCGTGCACATGGCGCGGATGTCCGGCCTGCCGCCCACCGCCGCGCGCGAGCGCACCGCGGACACCCTGCGCCACGTCGGTCTGTACGAGGAGCGCTACCGCCCCATCGGCGGCTACTCGACCGGCATGAAGCAGCGCGTGAAGCTCGCCCAGGCCCTCGTCCACGACCCGCAGCTGGTCTTCCTCGACGAGCCGACCAACGGCCTCGACCCGGTCGGCCGCGACGAGATGCTGGGCCTGATCCGGCGCATCCACACCGACTTCGGCATCTCGGTCCTCGTCACCTCCCACCTGCTGGGCGAACTCGAGCGCACCTGCGACCACGTCGTCGTCGTCGACGGCGGCAAGCTCCTGCGCTCCAGCTCCACCACCGACTTCACCCAGACCACCACGACCCTCGCCATCGAGGTCACCGACACCGACGAGCACCCGGACGGCACCCGCGCGATCCGCGAGGCGCTCCACGCGCGCGGGGTCGAGGTCGCCGAGGCCGGTAGCGGCCTGCCGGGCGCCGGCCACATCCTGCTGCTGACCGCACAGGGCGAGGAGACCTACGACGTCGTCCGCGACACGGTCGCCGACCTCGGGCTCGGGCTGGTGCGCATGGAGCAGCGCAGGCACCACATCTCCGAGGTCTTCAAGGACAGCGACGCGAGCAGCGACGAGCAGCCCGACCAGCAGCGGGACCGGCAGCGGAAGGAGGCCGTCGGCCATGGCAGTTGAGCACCCGGTCGCCGCCCCCTCGGGCGACCAGACCCGTATCCACAACATCGGCTACCGCAGCTACGACGGCCCCCGCCTCGGCCGCGCCTACGCCCGCCGCTCCCTGTACTCGCAGTCCCTGCGCGGCGCGTACGGCCTCGGCCGCTCGGTGAAGTCCAAGGTGCTGCCGATGCTGCTGTTCGTGGTGATCTGCGTGCCCGCGGCCATCATGGTCGCCGTGGCCGTCGCCACCAAGGCCAAGGAGCTGCCGGTCGACTACACGCGGTACGCGATCATCATGCAGGCCGTCATCAGCCTGTACGTCGCCTCGCAGGCGCCCCAGTCCGTCTCCCGCGATCTGCGCTTCAAGACCGTGCCGCTGTACTTCTCGCGGCCCATCGAGACCGCGGACTACGTGCGCGCCAAGTTCGCCGCACTGGCCTCGGCGCTGTTCGTCCTCACCGCCGCCCCGCTGCTCGTGCTCTACGTCGGCGCCCTGCTGGCCAAGCTCGACTTCGCCGACCAGACCGAGGGATTCGGTCAGGGACTGGTCTCCGTGGCACTGCTCTCCCTGCTGTTCGCCGGCATCGGCCTGGTCATCGCCTCGGCCACGCCGCGACGCGGCTTCGGCATCGCCGCCGTCATCGCCGTCCTGACCATCTCCTACGGCGCCGTCTCCACCCTCCAGGCCATCGCCGAGGCCCAGAACAGCACCGGCGCCATCGCCTGGATCGGCCTCTTCTCGCCGGTCACGCTGATCGACGGCGTGCAGTCGGCCTTCCTCGGCGCCGCGTCCGCCTTCCCGGGCGGGGTCGGTCCCACGCACGGAGAGGGCGTGGTCTACGTCCTCGTCCTCCTCGGCCTGATCGCCGCGAGCTACGGCCTCCTGATCCGCCGCTACCGGAAGGTGGGCCTGTGACCACGCTCAGCATCGACCACGTCTCCCGTTGGTTCGGCAACGTCGTCGCGGTCAACGACGTCACCATGACGATCGGTCCCGGCGTCACCGGCCTGCTCGGACCGAACGGCGCAGGCAAGTCCACCCTCATCAACATGATGGGCGGCTTCCTGGCGCCCTCCACCGGCACGGTCACCCTCGACGGACAGCCCGTCTGGCGCAACGAGGACATCTACCGGCACATCGGCGTCGTCCCCGAGCGCGAGGCGATGTACGACTTCCTCACCGGCCGCGAGTTCGTGGTCGCCAACGCCGAACTGCACGGCCTCGGAGCCAAGGCCGCCCAGAAGGCGCTGGCCACGGTCGAGATGGAGTACGCGCAGGACCGCAAGATCGCCACGTACTCCAAGGGCATGCGCCAGCGCGTGAAGATGGCGAGCGCCCTCGTCCACGACCCGGCGCTGCTGCTGCTCGACGAACCGTTCAACGGCATGGACCCGCGCCAGCGCATGCAGCTGATGGACCTGCTGCGGCGCATGGGCGACGAAGGCCGCACCGTGCTGTTCTCGTCGCACATCCTCGAAGAGGTCGAGCAACTCGCCTGGCACATCGAGGTGGTCGTCGCGGGCCGGCACGCGGCGAGCGGCGACTTCCGCAAGATCCGCCGCCTGATGACCGACCGGCCGCACCGCTACCTGGTGCGCTCCAGCGACGACCGCGCCCTCGCGGCCGCGCTGATCGCCGATCCGTCGACCTCCGGCATCGAGGTCGACCTGGCGGAGGGCGCGCTGCGCGTCCAGGCCGTCGACTTCGGCCGCTTCACCACGCTGCTGCCGAAGGTCGCCAGGGACCACGGCATCCGGCTGCTCACGGTCTCGCCGTCCGACGAGTCCCTCGAGTCCGTGTTCTCGTACCTGGTCGCGGCGTAGGAGGCCTTGGAGATGTACGACCCCACAGTCGCCCGGCTCACGTACCGGGCCCTGCTCGGCCGGCGCCGGGCCCTCATCCTGGGCGCCCTGCCCCTGTTGCTCGTCGCGATCTCCGTGGTCGTGCGCGCCCTGGCCGGAGCCGACGACCAGACGGCGTCGGACCTGCTCGGCGGGCTCGCGCTCGCCACGATGGTCCCGATCGTCGGCGTCATCGCGGGCACGGGCGCGATCGGGCCGGAGATCGACGACGGCTCCGTGGTCTATCTGCTGTCCAAGCCGATCAAGCGGCCCACGATCATCTTCACCAAGCTGATCGTGGCGATCGCGGTCACGATGGTCTTCTCGGCCCTGCCGACGCTGATCTCAGGCTTCATCCTCAACGGCAACGGCCAGCAGATCGCCGTGGCCTACACGGTGGCCGCACTGGTCTCGTCCATCGCCTACGCCGCCCTGTTCCTGCTGCTGGGCACGGTGTCCCGGCACGCGGTGGTCTTCGGCCTGGTCTACGCCCTCGTCTGGGAGGCCCTGTTCGGCTCCCTGGTGCCGGGAGCCCGCACGCTCAGCGTCCAGCAGTGGTCGCTGGCCGTCGCCCACAAGGTGGCCGGAGGGGAGCTGGTCACCTCGGACGTCGGACTGACCACGGCCACGGTGCTGCTGGTCGCGGTGACGGTGCTGGCCACCTGGTACGCCGGCCAGAAGCTGCGGACGCTGACGCTCGCGGGGGAGGAGTGAGCGGCCCCCGCCCGGCCGGGCGCCCGGAGCGTTCCTGACGGTGCTTTGACCGGCGTCCGCGCACACTGGGCCGGGCGGCCGCCCCTCGGCGCCGCTCGACACGGCACGGCCCGAAAGATCTGGGAGGACGGGGATGGCGGACGACATAGCGGCGGACGGCGGCCGTGGACGGCCCGGGGAGGGCGAAGCCTGGGACGACCTCGTCCTGGACGAGGACTTCGTACGGTCCGCCGGGACGTCCGAGCCGTCCGCCCGGGCCCGGATGCTCGCCGCACGGTGGCGCGCCGAGGCGCCGGAGCCCCAGCCCTGGCGATCGGACGAGCCGCCCGCGGGCTGGTTCTTCAGCAAGGCGCGCCGACGCAGGTGGCGTCGCCGGTAAGCGCCCGGCCAGAGCCGTTTTTCGCACGGCTGTTTTATTCGGTGGCGTCCGACTCGCCGCCCGGGCAGAGTGGTTGTACGCGCCAGGCGACCACGGGGGGCGCGGACGGCCGGAGGTGATCCGGCGTCATCAGACCGGGAGAGGAGTTCGACGATGCCCATGCACGGCAGAGCGTCGCACTCCCTTCAGGGCAGCCGGCGGCGGGTTCGGGTTCCGGAGTAGTTACCCCTCCGAGGAACCGCCCGCACAGAGACTGCCCGGGGCGGCCGCTTCGAGCACGCGATGTCGCTCTCGCGTGGGCCGCCCACCCGGAGGATTGGCCGAGAGGCAAGGCACCGGCTTGCTAAGCCGTGGTCGGGGGCGACCCCGCGCACGTTCGATCCGTGCATCCTCCGCGGGACGTTTGTCACTGGGACTGGGCGAGGGTTCAACGCCGGCGGCGTTGAGGCGCTCGCGCCGACGGCAGTCGGCAGTGGGCCGGCGGGGTTCGGCTTCGGGTGCGGGTCGGTGGGGGCTGGTCGCGCCGTTCCCCGCGCCCCTGATCGCCTGCGGCGATTCTTGCGCCGTTCCCCGCGCCCCTTTGATCAGCTCGGGCGCCCTTGAAGGGCGCCGACAGCCGCGGGCGGCGGGCGTCTGGTTCGGGTGCGGGTCGGTGGGGGCTGGTCGCGCCGTTCCCCGCGCCCCCATTGCCCGCGCCCCCGATCGCCTGCGCCGTTCCCCGCGGCCCTGAATGCCCGGGCAGTCCCCCATGCCCCTGAATGCCTGCGCCCCTGGGTGCCCGCGCCGCTGGGCGCTTGTCGGTCAGGGGAGGAGGGGTTCCAGGGTGGTGGCGATGCCGTCGGCGTCGTTGGAGGCGGTGATCTCGTTCGCCACCGACTTCAGTTCCGCGTGGGCGTTGGCCATGGCCACGCCGTGGGCGGACCAGGCGAACATCGGGATGTCGTTGGGCATGTCGCCGAAGGCGATCGTGTCGGCCGCCTTGAGCCCCAGGCGGCGGGCCGCCAGCGACAGGCCCGTGGCCTTGGAGAGGCCGAGGGGCAGCAGCTCCACGATGCCCGCACCGGCCACCGCGACCGTGACGAAGCCTCCCGCGGCCTTGCGGGCCGCCTCGGCCAGCGCGTCGTCCGAGAGCTCCGGATGCTGGATGAAGATCTTGTTCAGCGGCGCCGACCACAGATCCGACGCGTCCGTCAGCGGCGTGGACTGCAGGGCGCCGCTGAGCGCGTAGCCGGGTCCCACCAGTACTTCGCCGTCCAGACCGCCCCGGCTGGCCGCCAGGTGCAGCGGGCCGACCTCCGCCTCGATCTTGGCGAGCGCCACGCCGGCCAGCTGCCGGTCCAGCGTCACCGACGTCAGCAGACGGTGCTCGCCCGCGTGGTACACCTGGGCGCCCTGTCCGCAGACCGCGAGTCCGTCGTAGCCGAGGTCGTCGAGGATGTGCCGGGTCCACGGGACCGCGCGGCCGGTCACGACGATGTGCACGGCCCCCGCCGCGGTGGCCGCGGCGAGGGCGTCCCGGGTGCGCTGCGAGACCGTGTCGTCGGAGCGCAGGAGCGTCCCGTCGAGGTCGGTCGCGATCAGACGGTGCGGGAAACGTCCGGAAGCAGGCTCGGCGCTCACTTGGCGACCGGCTCCAGGACCTCCCGGCCGCCGAGGTATGGGCGCAGCACCTCGGGCACGTACACGGAGCCGTCGGACTGCTGGTGGTTCTCGAGGATGGCGACGATCGTGCGGGGGACGGCGCACAGCGTGCCGTTCAGCGTGGCCAGCGGGCGGACCTGCTTGCCTTCGCGGACGCGGATCGACAGACGGCGGGACTGGAACTCGGTGCAGTCCGACGTCGAGGTCAGCTCGCGGTACTTGCCCTGGGTCGGGATCCAGGCCTCGCAGTCGAACTTGCGGGCGGCCGAGGAACCGAGGTCGCCGGACGCGACGTCGATGACGCGGAACGGCAGCTCCAGCGCGGACAGCCACTGCTTCTCCCACGCCAGCAGGCGCTGGTGCTCGGCCTGCGAGTCCTCGGGCGTCACGTACGAGAACATCTCCACCTTGTCGAACTGGTGGACGCGGAAGATGCCCTTGGTGTCCTTGCCGTGCGACCCCGCCTCGCGGCGGAAGCACGGCGAGAAGCCCGCGTACCGCAGCGGCAGCCGGTCCGCGTCGATGATCTCGTCCATGTGGTACGCGGCGAGCGGGACCTCGGAGGTGCCGACCAGGTAGAGGTCGTCCTTGTCGAGGTGGTAGACGTCCTGGGCCGCCTGGCCGAGGAAGCCGGTACCGGCCATCGACTGCGGGCGCACCAGCGCGGGGGTGAGCATCGGCGTGAAGCCGGCCGCCGTGGCCTGCGCGATCGCCGCGTTCACCAGGGCCAGCTCCAGCAGGGCGCCGACGCCGGTGAGGAAGTAGAAGCGGGAGCCGGAGACCTTGGCGCCGCGTTCGACGTCGATCGCGCCGAGGATCTGGCCGAGCTCCAGGTGGTCCTTGGGCTCGAAGCCCTCGGCGCCGAAGTCGCGGATCGTGCCGTGCGTCTCGAGGGTGACGAAGTCCTCCTCGCCGCCCACGGGCACGTCGGGGTGCACGAGGTTGCCGAGCCGCTGGAGCAACTCCTGGGTCTCGGCGACTGCCGCATCGCGCTCGGCGTCGGCGGCCTTGACGTCGGCGGCGAGCTGACTCGCCTTCTTCAGCAGCTCGGCCTTCTCGTCCGCGGAGGCCTTGGGAATGAGCTTGCCGAGCGATCGCTGCTCGGCGCGCAGCTCGTCGAAGCGGACGCCGGACGACCTGCGCCGCTCGTCGGCAGACAGGAGGGAGTCGACGAGCGCGACGTCCTCTCCACGGGCGCGCTGGGAGGCGCGCGCACGGTCGGGGTCCTCACGGAGCAGGCGAAGGTCAATCACGCGGCCAAGGCTACCCGTGCGGGGTCGGCGCTCACGACTCCCATTCCGAACCGCCGCCCCGCCCTTCCGAATCGCGACTTACGTTGCGTTATGGGGGAATTGCCCAGCGTGTCAATAAAGGGCGTCTCACTCCCTGGGACGGACTATGTGACGGGCGTCTCATTGACTCGATTTCCTTGCGGCGCACGGGATTTGGGTGCCGAGTTGTCCACAGGAATCCGCGCCTCGTGCAAGTTATCCACAGGGTGTGCGAAAGCTCTGTGGACATCGGAATTGATCATTCCGAACCCTGTCCGCCCTGGGTCGAATTCCTGGGTCGAAGGCCGTCCGCAGCCACTTTCGGGTGGAATTGCGTCGCCCCAAGGGATTGATCGAAGGAAACAGGTGGACGAAGGGTGACGTGCGGGTTGCGAGTCGCCTTGAGGCGACACAGGCCGATTTGTCGACTGCGTGGCACTTCGTTGTCGACTTGTCCCCAGGTCGAGAAGCGGGCCTGTGGATAACTTCTGTGGATAACGAAGATATGCAGGTAGGACTGGCTAGAAACGCCCGTCCTGGCAGCGTGCCACCCAGTCCGAGGCCGCGACGAACTCCCCGTCCGAGGTCCCCGGCAGCGGCGACGGGACGTCCGCCGCGCTCACCTCCGCACGCGGGTACGAGCCGAGGAAGCGCACCTCGCGGCAGATCCGCTTCAGCCCCATGAGGGCCTCGGCCATCCTGCGGTCGGCGATGTGGCCCTCGGCGTCGATGCAGAAGCAGTAGTTGCCGATGCCTGCGCCCGTCGGCCGGGACTGCAGCACCATGAGGTTGACGCCCCGGGTGGCGAACTCGCCCAGCAGGTCGCGCAGACCGCCGGGATGGTCGTCACGCTGCCACAGCACCACGGACGTCTTGTCCGCACCCGTCGGCGCGGCGGGCCGGGCGGGCCGGCCCACCAGCACGAACCGGGTCTGCGCGTTCTCGGCGTCGTGGATCCCCGTCTCCAGGGCGGTGAGCCCGTACCGGGCCGCAGCGAACTCTCCGGCGAAGGCGGCGTCGTAACGGCCCTCCTGCACCAGTCGGGCGGCGTCCGCGTTCGAGGCGGCCGACTCCCAGACGACGTCCGGCAGGTTCGCCTTCAGCCAGTTCCGCACCTGCGGCTGCGCCGCCGGGTGGGCGGAGACCGTCTTGATGTCCGACAGTTCCGTGCCGGGCCTGGCGAGCAGCGCGAAGGTGATCGACAGCAGCACCTCGCGGTAGATCATCAGCGGCGTGCCCGCGACCAGCGCGTCCAGCGTGGTGGTGATCCCGCCCTCGACGGAGTTCTCGATGGGCACGAACGCGGCCTCGGCCTCGCCGGTGCGCACCGCGTCGAGCGCGGACTGCACCGACACATAAGGGATCAGCTGCCGGGTGGCCGCCTCCGGAAGCGTGCGCAGAGCGACCTCCGTGAAGGTGCCCTCGGGGCCGAGATACGCATAGCTCGCTGGCATGACCTCACCCTAATGGCCCTTGCGTACCGGGGCGCACGCGTCTCACGACTCCCCCTCGCAGGAATGAATCCGCAGCCAAAGGCGTAACCTCCCGCCGCCCGCGCCGCCCGCGCCGCCCGCGCCGCCCGCGCCGCCCGCGCCGCCCGCGTCCAGCCGTGCCGTGCCGAGTCGGGATCGGGCCGGTGTCGGGGCCGGTGTCAGGGTCGGGGTCGGGCTGGGCTGTGTCACGCCTCCAGCAGTCGCTGCCCCACGTACTCGCCCTCGGCCGCCCCGCCCGGCACCGCGAACAGTCCGCTCGACTCGTGGCGGATGTACTGCGACAGGGCGTCCCCGCGGTCCAGCTTGCGCTGCACGGTGACGAAGCCGCGCAGCGGGTCCGCCTGCCAGCAGACGAACAGCAGGCCCGCGTCCGGAGTGCCGTCCGGGTCGATGCCGTCGTGGTACGAGAAGGGACGTCGCAGCATCGCCGCGCCGCCGTTCTGGTCGGGGCGGGTGATACGGGCGTGCGCGTTGATCGGGACGACCAGATCGCCGTTGGCGTCGGTCTTCTCCAGGTCCATCTCCGTCGTCTCCGTGCCCCCCGAAAGGGCCGCTCCGTCTGCCTTCCGGCGCCCGATGACCTGCTCCTGCGCTTTGAGCGACAGCTTCTCCCAGTCGTCGAGGAGCATCCTGATCCGGCGGACGACGGCGTAGGAGCCGTTCGCCATCCACGCCGGGTCCTTCCCGCTGTCCGCCGGAACGAAGATGCGCTGGTCGAAGTCGGACTCGTCCGGCTTGGGGTTGCGGGTCCCGTCCATCTGACCCATCAGGTTGCGGGCCGTCATCGGGTGGGCCGTCGCGCCTGGCGTCCGGTTGAAGCCGTTCATCTGCCAGCGGACCTTCGCCGCGCTGCCCGCGTCCTTCTGGATCGCCCGGAGGGCGTGGAAGGCGACCAGGGCGTCGTCCGCACCGATCTGCACCCAGAGGTCGCCGTTGCTGCGGGTCGCGTCGAGGTGGTCGGAGGAGAAGGCGGGAAGCGGATCCAGCGCGACCGGGCGCTGCTTCTCCAGTCCGGTGCGGGTGAAGAAGCTGCTGCCGAAACCGAAGGTGACCGTCAGCGAGGACGGCCCCGCGTCCCGGGCCACATCCGTGTCGTCGTGTGCGGCAGCCTCACCCGCCATCAGCCGCCGGGCCGTCTCCGACCAGCGGCGCAGCAGTGCGGCGGCCTCCTTGCGCCCTGCGCCGGCCGCGAGGTCGAAGGCGACCAGATGACCGCGGGCCTGGAGGCCCTGGGTGATGCCGGGCTGATGTTTCACGTGGAACATCGCCTGTCCCGCCCCGACCGACGACAACGGCGTCGCCTGGGCGGGCGCCGCCGCATATCCCGCGGCCGCGCCTGCCGTGCCGAGGACTAGGCCGGAGGCGCCGAGCAGCCGGCGTCGTGTCAGGTCCTTGGCGGGGGAGTCCGCCGAGGCGGGCTGCCGGGAGCTCTCGCCGGCCGGGGCAGGGGTCTTCGGGGCTGGCGTCTTCGGGGCGCGGGCCTTGGTGGAGCGCGTCACGGCAGTGGCGGCGTCGGGAGTTCCGGCCTCGGGAGTGGGGGCCTCGGGGAGGGACTGGTCGGGCATGTGAGGTGTCAGCCGATCTGCGCGTTCTTGGAGACGGTCACCTGGTCGATGTCGGAGGTCCGCACGGTCACGGCGATCTTCCATTCGCCGGCCATGGGAATCTGCACGCCGTTCGCCGACCAGTGGCCGGTGGTGAGGTGGTCGGGGGCGACGGGCAGCGGCCCGATGCTCTTGGCCTCGAGGGTGAAGGCGACCTTCACCTCGGGCACGTCGAAGGCGCGGCCGTTGGGCCGCGTCACGTAGACGTGCATCTCGTTGGCGCCGGCGCGTGCGGGATCGAGGTCCACGCTCACCACGCCCTTGCCGTCGGCGCCGCCGGTGTCGAACGGCATGTCCAGGGTCAGGGCGCCCGAGGGGGAGTCCGCCGCGGCAGCCGAGGAGGACCGGCTGGCCCGGGCGGCGTCCTGCTCCGTGCGTCCCGGCTCGGTCGAGGTCAGGACGGTGGTGACGGCGAGCAGGACGACGGCGACCCCGGTCTCGGCGAGCACCGAGCGGCGCAGGCCGAAGCGCTCGCCGTCCGCGTTCCGCAGCCGCTTCTGCCGTGCGGCGTCCACGGCCGCCTGCTGCCGGGCGAGCTGTGCGGCCCGCTCGCCGCCTTCGGACGCGGCGGTCCGGGCGCCCCCGGAGCCGTCCTTGTCTTCGCCCTCGGAGTTCTGGGTGGTGCGCTTGGCGCCCTGAGCGTTCTTGGCGGGCTTGGGGCCGACGGGCTTGGGGCTCTCGACGCTCCCGGTGTCGTCGGGGGCCTCCGCCTCGGCCGTGTCGACGCTCCCGGCAGCCGTCGCCGGAACACGCTGCTTCCCGGACGCCGACTTCCCGCTGGCCGACTGTCCGCTCGCCGACTTCCCGACGGCGGACTTCCCCGCGGCCGCCGCCGTGGAGGCGGACGCCTGAACCGCCGTCCCGACGGCCGTCGGAACCGCCAGCCGTGCCGTCCACCGACGGGAGATCCAGGCGATGCCGACGAGCAGCGCCACGAGCCCGATCTTGACGAGCAGCAGCTGCCCGTAGCGGGTGTCGGTGAACGCGGACCAGGAGCCGAGCTGACGCCAGGACTGGTAGACGCCGGTGGCGACCACGACGAGGACGCTGCCGAAGGCGACCTGCGAGAAACGCCGGACGGCGGGGGCGTCGACGGGACGGTCGGCGGGCGCGCGGTACAGCGCGACGAGCAGTGCGGCGAGCCCGCCGAGCCAGGTCGCGACCGCCAGCAGGTGCAGCACGTCGACCGGCATCGCGATGCCCGGCTGCAGTCCGGTCGAGGCGTGCTCGGCCATGGCCCAGCTCGCCGCGAGCCCCGCTGCCACGACGGTTCCGCCGATGGCGAGCCCGAAGGTCAGGTCCCGCTTCTCGTCGTCGTCGCGCTTGTCGTAGGCGCCGAACAGCACGGCGATGAACAGGGCGGCCGCGGCGAGCAGCAGCAGCCGGGAGACCAGGGCCGCGCCGGTCTTGGTCTGCAGGGCCTCGCCCAGGAGGTTCAGGTCGAAGACGTCGCCGAGCGTGCCGGAGCGGCTGTAGGAGCCGCGCAGGAGCAGCAGGAACAGGGTGGCCGCGGTCATCGCGAGCCAGCCGGAGACGACGAGCCGCTGCAGGGACCGCACTCCGGTGCCGCGCTGCCAGCAGGCCAGCACGAAGGCGCCCCCGCCGACCATCACGATGAACCCGGCGTACGACACGTACCGGCCGAAGCCGTACAGCCAGCCGACGACCCCGCCGCCGGCGTCCTGGTCGGACACCGAGACGCTGGTCTCGGACGGGGAGCCGATCGAGAAGGTGTAGGCGCCGGCGACGGGATGGCTGTCGGCGGACACCACCTGGTACGTCACGGTGTACGTGCCGTCGGGCAGCCCAGCGTGCAGCTGGACGGCGTAGCTGGTGCCGCTGACCTCGGAAGGCTTGCCGTCGTCGACGCGGGCGCCCTTGGGGTCGAGGACGCGCAGCGAGTCGTCGTTCATCGAGACGGTCTCGGAGAAGGTCAGCGTCACCTGCGTGGGAGCCTTGTCGACCACCACCCCCTGAGCGGGGTCGCTGCCGGTCAGCGCGGCGTGCGCGGAGGCGGGCCCGGCGCCGGCGAGGAGCACGCCGGCGACTGCCAGGAACAGCAGCACGAGCATCCGGACGCGCGGGGCGATGGTGGTCTGCATCAAGGTGGTCCCTCCCTCAGTGGCCGGTCGTCGGGTCGTACGTGGCGGACTTCACCGGTATCTCGACCTGGAGCGGGTCGGACGAGGCGAAGTGGAGTTCGACGGTCACCGTCCCGCCCTGTACCGGCTTGCTCTTCAGCTTCTCGAACATCAGGTGGTTTCCGCCGCTCTTGAACACGAGTTGACCGTGGGCGGGGACGTCGAGGGCGGTGACCTCCTCCATCGACGACCCGACGGTCCTGTGGAGTGTGACGCTGCCCGCCGCGGCGCTGGTGACGGAGGTCAGCTCGTCCTGTGCGCCGCCCTTGTTGACGACGGTCAGGAATCCGGCGGCCATGGTGTCGGAGACGGGCTGCGGGATGTAGGCGTCACGGACGGACAGCTCCGCCCGGCCGTCTGCGTCGGATCCGCACGCCGCCAGCAGCAGCGCCCCCGTGACGAGGGCGCAGGACGCGGCCGGCAACCGCCCTCGCCCCGTCCGGCCGGACCTCTTCCTGCCCGGCAGTGCCGCGCCCGGGCGTGCCGCGCTCACGGATTCTCACCCTCGATGATCTTGGGCAGGTCCTTGATGTAGTCGTCGACCTTGGCGTTCTCGCCGTACAGGAGGTATCCGCCGTTCGTCTTCGGGGAGAAGGCGACGACCTGGGTGCCGTGGGTGGAGACGATCTTGCCGTTCTTGTCCTTGTGCGGCGCCTCGACGGAGATGCCGAGCGAGCGGGCGGCGGCCTGGATCGTCGCGAACTTCCCGGTCAGGCCGACGACCTGGGGGTCGATGCCCTTGAGCCAGGCCCCGAGGGCGGCCGGGGTGTCGCGGCCTGGGTCCGTGGTGACGAAGACGACGCGCAGCTCGTCCTGCTCCGCCTTGGGCAGCTGCTTCTTGGCGACGGCGATGTTGCTCATCGTCAGCGGGCAGACGTCGGGGCAGTTGGTGTAGCCGAAGTAGACCAGCGTCGGGTGGCCGTCCGTCTCCTTGCGGAGGTCGTACGAGGCGCCCCGGGTGTCGGTGAGGACCAGGGCGGGCTTGGTGAAGGGCTGGTCGAGCACGGTCGCGGCCTGCTGCTTGCCCTCTTCGGACACCACGGCCACGGGGCTCGTGCCGTCGTCGCTGCTGCAGGCGGAGAGGGTGAGAGAGGCGGCGGCGAACAGCGCGGCCAGGGCGAACGTCTTCTTGCGCATAGAGAAATGTCCCAGATATGTGAATTCGGGCGGGCTCCGGGGCGCGTGGCGAGTGGGCCGGGCGGGAGCGCGATGAGCCGAGCACCCCGGTTGCACGCCGTCGAGGAGCCGGCGCGGGCGATGGCGGCCGCCCGCGCCGGCCAGGGGCTCAGGCCTCGGTCGTGGTCCGGCGGCGGCCGGCGAGCACGCCGTAGGCCACACCGGCGACGCCGACGACGATGCCGACCACGCCGAGGACGCGGGCGGTGGTGTCGCTGCCGTCCACGTCGGCGGCGGCCTCGGTCGTCTTGGCGGCGGCCTCGGCGTCGTCCGACTTCTCAGCGGCGTTCGCGGCGGCCGCGCCGTGGTGGCCCTTCTCGGAGGCGGCGGTCAGGGCGAGCACCGGGGCCGGGTTCTCGGGCTCCTCCGCGCCGTCGGCCTGGACCTCGATCCAGCGCACGACCTCCTTGTTGGAGTACGTCTGGATCGCCTTGAAGACCAGTTCGTCGGCGTCCTCGGGCAGCGCGCCCACGGAGACCGGGAACTTCTGGAAGAAGCCCGGCTTCACACCGTCGCCCGAGGCGGTCCAGGTGATCTTGGAGACCGCCTCGGAGATCTGCTTGCCGTGCAGCTCGATGGGCTTGGCGAGCTTGGCCTTCGTGACCTCGATCGTCCAGCCGTTGATCGGCTCCGGCATCGCGGAGGCCAGCGGGTGGTCGGTCGGGAAGGCGACCTCGAGCTTGGTGGTCGAGGCGTTGTCCCGCTCGTTGGGGACCTTGAAGTCGACGACCGCGTAGCCGCCCTTCGCGGCCGAGCCCTCGGCGGCGACGCTGACGTGAGCGAAGGCGGGCGAGGACAGGACGAGCACGGCGCAGCCGGCGGCAGCGGCAGCGGCGGCGACCCGGCAGGCGGTGCGGGAAGCGATACGTGAGGCCTTCATGAAAGCGAGCACTCCACTCTGAGTGAATTCCGAGGGTGAGGGTGAGACGCGGGCACGTCGGTGCGCACGCGCAGCAGCCGCGCGACGGCGGCCGCCCCCGGAGGGAGTGCAGGTCGTGTCGCGTCAGGCAGCGAGGACGAGAACCGATGCGACCGGCGGACCTCGTCTGATCACCGAGTGCTGGAGCGCGGTGGCGCCGGGCGACTCCAGCGTGAGAAGTGCCGTGCGCGGGACGCGCACCCCCGTGCCCGGCGCGGTGGGCAGCCCCGCGAGCAGGGCGCGCACCAGCGCGAGCGCTCCGCGCAGGGACCGTACGAGCGCCCCCTCGGCGACACCCTGGGCGGACAGAGCCAGCAGACGCAGCAGAGCCGTGTCGCCGCGCCGCAGCAGCCACCCGGCGGCGACGGCAGCGAGGACGTGACCGAGCAGCATGGGCAGGGACGGCAGCAGCGACATCGTCGAGCCGATGCCGTCGCCTGCGCCGCCGACGGCGTCCGCGGGATGCTGCATCGCACTCATCCCGGTCATGCCGCTCATGTCGGCGCCGCTGCCGCCCATGCCGCCGCTCGCCCCGTCGCCGGGGGAGTACAGCCGCGCGTCGACGAGTATCTTCCGGGCCTGGGCAGGACTGATCGGCGCCGCCGCGGCCCCGCACACCAGCCGGGCCGCCCGTTCGACGAGCGAGGCGTCGGACGCCGACAGCGCGGCGGAGGCGGAAGCAGAGGAAACCGAATGCGAAACGGACGTCGACGCGGCGGCCGAGACGGACGCGGTGTGCTGCCCGAGTCCGAACAGGGTGTGCAGCACGGTCTGTCCGACCGCGAGAAGCGCGGCGATGCCCGGCGCGGAACGCGCGCGTCCCGCGAGCGGCGCCGCCACCGCGACCACCGAGAGGAAGCCGACGCCCAGGGTCCACAGCGGAACGGCCGTGCAGGAGGCGGCCGTGTGCCCGACCGCGGCCAGCACGACGCAGACCGCGGCGAACACCGCGGCCCGCAGCAGCCGGAGATCGCGACCGGAGCGCTCGCTGGAGGGGGCAGTCATGGCGGGCTCATCATCGCACTGGCCCCGCCGCCGCCCTACGGCAGGTCCGCGCGGCCCGCACGGCAGGTCCGCGCCGCCCGCACGGCATCCGCATGGTCCGCACGATCCGGAAGATCGTCTTCTGTGGTCAGCGGTGTGACTGATACTCCTGCGTCCCACATACACCGATTTCCTGCCTGCGGGCATCCCCCATATGGGCGGCATCACGCGGATTTCACGCTTACATACGGCTGCGGGCGGCAATACGTATCGGTATGTCGAGCCGCAGCCAGGAGGCTGGAGCATGAGCATCTGGTGGTCACTCCATCTGCGGCGCGAAGCCGCGAGCGTGCCGCTCGCCCGCCGCCTGCTGCTCGGCACGATGGAGACGGCGGGCGTCGATCCCGACGTCAGCTACGACCTCTCCGTCGCCCTGAGCGAGGCCTGCGCCAACGCCGTCGAGCACGGCGGGGACGCGGGGATCGGCGGCGGTTCCGAGGCGTACCGGGTGACGGCCTACCTCGACGGTCGGACGTGCCGCATCGAGGTCGCCGACTCCGGCCCGGGATTCGCCGGCGAGCGCCCCGCCCCCGCGCCGGTGCGCACCAACGCCGACGCCGACGCCGAGCAGGGCCGGGGCCTGTTCCTCATCCAGGAGCTCGCCGACCACGTCCACATCGGCAACACGCCGGGACGCGGCGGGGCGGTCGTGAGCTTCGACAAGATCCTCAAGTGGCGCGAGGACGCCCCGCTGATGGCCGTGTGACGCCCGTCGGACCTGCCGGGCCGTCAGTCCTCGCTCGGGGAGGGGGAGTTCCTCCTCACCCGCACTCACAGGCAGGTCTCAGCGGCCGTCCAGCCCGCTGATGGGCGGTGTTCCTACCTTGCTGTCCATGACGGGACACCACAAGGACACCTCCCTCCCCCGGCGCCGCGCCCTCCTGGTCGCGGGCGGCACGGTCGCCGCCGGCGGACTCGCCCTCGCCGGGTACCAGACGGCGTTCGCCGACGCCGAGAGCGGCGCCGACAGCAGCACCGAGAGCGGGACCGACAGCGGGACCGCGGCCGGCGCGTCGGCCTCCGCCGATTCCACCGCCGGCGCGTGCATGACCCTGATGACCAGCGTCACGGAGGGGCCCTACTACCTCGACGGCGCCCTGGTGCGCAAGGACATCACCGAGGGCAAGAGCGGAGTGCCGCTGACCCTGCGGCTCACCGTCGTCGACGCCACGGACGGCTGCACCCCGGTCGCGGGCGCCGCCGTGGAGATCTGGCACTGCGACGCCTGGGGCTACTACTCCGGCTACACCACCGCCAACCCCGGCGGTTCCGCCCCGGCCGAGAGCGAGGACGGCTCCACCGCGAACGACGGCGCCTACCTGCGCGGCTACCAGATCGCCAACGCCAACGGCGTGGTCAAGTTCGAGACGATCTTCCCGGGCTGGTACACGCCCCGCACCTGCCACATCCACCTCAAGGTGCACACCGGCGGCCAGAAGGAGGACGGCTCCTACGAGGGCGGCAAGGTCAACCACACCGGCCAGTTGTTCCTCCCCGACGACGTCGCCGAGGAGATCTTCGCCCTGGAGCCCTACGCCCGGCACACCGGCAGCTACACCGTGCTCGCCGACGACATGGTCTACGACGGCGGCGGCGCGTCGAGCGGGCTGCTGACGCTGAAGGCGGTCCACAGGGCCGACCCGTCCAAGGGCTACAAGGGGTCCCTCGTCCTCGGCGTCGACCCCGACGCCGAGAACACCGGCGCGGGCGGTGGCGGCGGAGGCGGCGGCACGGGCGGCACGCCCCCGGGCGACGCCCCGACGGGCGCCCCGCCGAGCGACGCCCCGACGGCGTCCGCGTCCTCCTGAGGCAGCTCATGCCCGGTCGTGAGGACGAGGAGCTCGCGCAGGCCGCGGTGGCCGCGCTGACGGGCCAGCTGGCGCTGGCCCCCAAACCCGGCCTGCCCGATCCCCGCGACCGGGCCGCCCGGGTCACCCGCAGGGACCACTGCGCGCTGCGCTGGTCGGCCAGGGCGCTCGCGCCCGGACTCGCGGCGATGGCCGCAGCCGCCCGCCGCACCGGCGAGCCCACGCCCGGGCTCCGCGCGGAGCTGGGCGCGATCGGACGGTGCGCCGAGCACTCGGTGGGCCTCGCCGGCGGCGGGCACCGGGGCGCCCTGTGGACGCTCGGCCTGCTGGTGGCGGCGGCCGCCCTCGACCCCTGTGCGCGGGGCGTCGAGGTCACCGCGACCGCCAAGCGGATCGCCGCCCACCCCGACCGGGCGGCCCCGCGCCGCCCCTCGCGGGGCGCGACGGTCTCGGCGAAGTACGGCGCGGCCGGCGCCCGCGGTGAGGCCCGCGCCGGATTCCCGCATGTGCGCAGGGCGTTGGACGCCCTGGCGCGGGCGCGCACGGCGGGCGCCGGGGAGGCGGAGGCCCGCCTCGACGGCCTGCTCACCGTGATGTCGACCCTCCAGGACACCGAACTCCTGCACACGGCCGGGCCCTTGGGGCTGCGTCACGTGCAGGCGGGCGCCCGCGCGGTCCTCGAAGCAGGCGGCACGTCGACGGAACCCGGCGCGAAGGCCCTGGACGCCTTCGACGCGGACCTCCACACGCGCGCGTGGAGCCCCCGCGGCAGCGCGGGCCTCCTGGCGGGCGCCCTCTTCGTCGACTCCCTCCCCACCGCTGCACCCACGACACGCGCCCGGACGTGATGCGCCCGAGCGGGATGTGCGCGGACGCGATGCGCCCGGACGGGATGCGCCCGGACGGGATGCGTGCGGACGGGATGCGTGCGGACGGGATGCGTGCGGACGGGAGTTGCATGGACGGGAGTTGCATGGACGGGAGTTGCATGGACGGGAGTTGCATGGACGGGAGTTGCATGGACGGCAGCCGGGCGACACGGCCACAGCAGGTCCCGCCACGCGGCCACCCCGCCACCGCCCCACCCGGCCACCCCGCCACCGCCCCACCCGGCCACCGCCTCACCCCGTCACCCGGCCACCGCCTCACCCGGTAGCCGGTGCCGGTGCCGTCGAAGGTGCCGGTACCGCACCCGTCGCCGGGGCAGTCGCCGTCGGCGCCCCCGCCCCCGCTGCCGCCGACGCCCCGGCCTTCTCCGCGTCCCGTCCCCCCGCCGCCCACCGGGCCGCCGGGCCCATGGCGTAGGACGCCGCCACCATCGCCGCGCCCAGCAGCAGCCAGCCCGGCGTGCCCCACTCGACCAGCAGCCACGTCAGGACCAGCGGGCCGAGGGTGCGGGCCACGGTGACGCCGGTGCCGAACAGGCCCTGGTACTCGCCGACGCGGTCGGCCGGGGCCAGGTCGAAGGAGAGCTGCCAGGAACCCGCGGACTGCCCCATCTCGGCGGCCGCCTGCAGCACCGACCCCAGCACCAGGACGCCCGCCGCCACCCACGGGGACGCCCCCGCGGACAGGGCGAACACCGCGCAGGCGGCGCACATCACCCAGCCCGCGCGGCGCACCGCGCGCATGGCGCTCGCCGGCCCGGTCACCCCGCGCGCCGCCCGCACCTGGAACACCGTCACCGCGGCCGTGTTGAGGACGAACAGCGCGGACACCAGCCAGGCCGGCGCCCCCGTCCGCTCGGTGATCCACAGCGGCAGCACGAGGCTCAGCAACGGCATCCGCAGCAGCAGCACGGTGTTGAGGAGCGCCACCAGCGCATAGGGACGGTCCCGGAGCACCCCGAGGCCGCTTCCGCCCGGGTGGAGCGCCCGCGGCGCGACCCGGGGCAGCGCGGCGAGCAGCAGCGCGCACACCAGGAAGCTCGCCGCGTCGACGGCGAACACGCCGAGGTAGGCCGCCCGGGTGCCGGCGTGCAGCGCGAGCCCGCCGAGCCCGGCGCCCACGGCCAGCCCCGCGTTCAGCGTCGCCTGCAGGCGCGCCAGCAGCCCCGTCCGCTCGTCGGCCGGCGTCAGTCCGGCCAGAAGGGCCTGCCGGGCCGCCGCCAGCCCCGACTGCGCGGCCGCGTAGCCGCACGCCACGAGGACGAACGGCACGAACCCGCGCACGAGGGTGAAGGACGCCACCGCGAGCCCCGTCGCCACCGCCAGCAGCACCGCCGTCCCACGGGCCCCGTGCCGGTCGGCGAGTCGGCCCAGGGGCACCCCGGCCAGCGAGCCGACCGCCCACCCGAGGGTGAGGCCGAGCCCCACGCGCGCGGGGGCGAGACCGATCACCTGCGTGAAGTACAGGGCCGACGTGGTGTAGTACGCCCCGTCCCCGACCGAGTTGCTCAGCTGGGCGAGTGCGAGGAGGCGCTGAGGGCGGGTCCGCTGGTCGAGAGTCTTCGGCATACCCCCGACGCTAGAACCCGGGTGGGCCTGTCGACAGCACCAATCCGGGCCCGTGGAACTGGTCCAATCACTCTCCGTCCAGCACCTTCGCCAGCACGTCCAGCGCCTGCGGATACAGCCGTTCCCTGGGGGTGCCGTACCCGACGACCAGGCCTTGCGCGGTTGCGGCGCCCGGTGTGTGCCAGTGGTCGCCGAGCCGGCCCACCGCCAGCCCTTCGGCCTCCGCCCGTGCGATCGTCGCCTCCTCGTCGCGGACGTCCACCAGCGCGTGCAGTCCGGCCGCGATCCCGCGTACGTCCCGGCGCCTTCCCAGCCGTTCCAGCAGCAGGTCCCGGCGGCGCCGGTAGCGCAGCCGGGACGCGCGGACGTGCCGGTCGTAGGCGTGGCTGTCGATCAGCTCGGTGAGCGCCAGCTGGCCGATCGACTCGGTGTGGTGGTCGCTGTGCAGCTTGGCGTCCGCGACCGCGTCGACCAGCTGCGGCGGCAGCACCATCCAGCCGAGCCGCAGCGCGGGACCGAGGGTCTTGGAGGCGGTGCCCAGGTAGGCGACCTGCCCGGGCGCCATGCCCTGGAGCGCGCCCACCGGCTGCCGGTCGTAGCGGAACTCCCCGTCGTAGTCGTCCTCGACGATCAGCGCGTCACGCGCGCGTGCCCACTCGGTCAGGGCGCGCCGCCGGCCCGGCGCCAGCGTCACGCCCGTGGGGTACTGGTGGGCGGGCGTGACGACCACGGCGCGCGCGTCGCCCAGGTCGGCGACGCGCACCCCCTGCTCGTCGACCGGCGCCGGCGTCACGGTCCCGCCGTTGCGCCGTACGACCTCGCGGTGGAAGGGCAGCCCCGGGTCCTCCATCGCGACCCGGCCGCCGTCCAGCACGCGCGTGAGGAGCGCGAGGCCCTGCACGTACCCGGAGGTGACCACGATCCGCTCGGGCGGTGCGATGACGCCCCGCGCCCGCCCCAGGTACTCCGACAGCGCGGTGCGCAGCTCGACGCGGCCGCGCGGGTCGCCGTAGTCGTACGCGAGCGAGGGCGCCGTCGCGATGGCGCGGCGCAGCGCGCGCAGCCAGGCCGCCGCGGGGAACGTCCCGACGTCGGGGCTGCCGGGACGCAGGTCGAAACGCGGCTCACGCGCGCGCGTGGCGGCGCCCAGCGGATCGGCCGCGGCGGGCGGCAGGACGGCGACCCGGGTGCCCGAGCCCTGCCGTGCCGTCAGGTAGCCCTCGGCGACCAGCTGGTCGTAGGCGGCCTTCACGGTGTTGCGGGAGATGCCGGTCTCGGCGGCGAGCCGCCGGGTGGCGGGCAGCCGGCTTCCCGGCGCCAGCCGCCCCTCCCGCACGGCGTCCCGCAGCGCCCGTTCCAGCCCCGCCCGCCGCCCCTCGCCGCTGTCGGGCTCGAGATGCAGATCGACGCCCACCCCGGACCAGAAATCGTTCACCAAGTCCCCCCTGGACATGAAAACCCCCGGACGGCGCGGTCGCCCCGACCCGGGTAGAGCCGGACCCGGGAAAGGCCGGACCCGGGTGGAGCCGGGCACGGGAAGGGCCGGGCACTCACCAGTACCCGGCCCCGTACCCGGCCGTCGTGCGGACCGTCAGCCCTTCAGCGAAGCCATCCAGACCTCGACCTCGTCGGAGCGGCGCGGCAGACCGTCCGACAGGTTCCGGTTGCCGTCGTGCGTGACGAGGATGTCGTCCTCGATGCGGACGCCGATTCCCCGGTACTCCTCGGGCACCGTCAGGTCGTCGGCCTGGAAGTACAGGCCGGGCTCGACCGTGAGCACCATGCCGGGCTCCAGCGTGCCGTCGACGTACGACTCCACGCGCGCGGCGGCGCAGTCGTGGACGTCCATGCCGAGCATGTGACCGGTGCCGTGCAGCGTCCAGCGCCGCTGCAGGCCGAGCTCGAGGACGCGCTCCACCGGGCCCTCGACGAGGCCCCACTCGACGAGCTTCGCGGTGAGCACGCGCTGCGCGGCGTCGTGGAAGTCGCGGTACTTGGCACCCGGCCGGACGGCCTCGATGCCGGCCTCCTGGGCCTCGTACACCGCGTCGTAGACCTGCTTCTGGATCTCGGTGAACCGGCCGTCGACGGGCAGCGTGCGCGTGACGTCGGCGGTGTAGTACGTGTGCGTCTCGACGCCCGCGTCGAGCAGCAGCAGGTCGCCGGAGCGCACGGGTCCGTCGTTGCGCACCCAGTGCAGGGTGCAGGCGTGCGGGCCGGCCGCGGCGATGGTGCCGTAACCGACGTCGTTGCCCTCCACGCGCGCGCGGAGGAAGAACGTGCCCTCGATGTAGCGCTCGCTCGTGGCCCGGGCGGAGTCGAGGACCTTCACGACGTCCTCGAAGCCGCGGACCGTGGAGTCGACGGCCTTCTGCAGTTCGCCGATCTCGAAGTCGTCCTTGACCAGCCGGGCCTCGGAGAGGAAGACGCGCAGCTCCTCGTCGCGTTCGGCGGTGACCTTGTCGGTCAGGGCCGCCTCGACGCTCGCGTCGTGACCGCGCACGACGCGCACCGGACCGGTCGCCTCGCGCAGCCGGTCGGCCAGCTCGCGCACGTCGGAGGCCGGGATGCCGTACAGCTTCGCCGCCTCGGCGAGCGAGTGCCGGCGGCCGACCCACAGCTCGCCGTGGCCGGACAGCCAGAACTCGCCGTTCTCGCGGTCGGAGCGCGGCAGCAGGTAGATCGTGGCCTGGTGACCGTCGTCGACGGGCTCCAGCACCAGGACGCCGTCCTCGGTCTGGTTGCCGGTGAGGTACGCGTACTCGACGGAGGCGCGGAAGGCGTACTCGGTGTCGTTGGAGCGGGTCTTCAGGTTGCCCGCCGGGATCACCAGCCGCTCGCCCGGGAAACGCGCGGAGAGCGCGGCCCGGCGGGCGGCGGTCTCGCCGGCC
Source organism: Streptomyces sp. NPDC001027 (assembly GCF_040299045.1). NCBI lineage: Bacteria > Bacillati > Actinomycetota > Actinomycetes > Kitasatosporales > Streptomycetaceae > Streptomyces > Streptomyces sp. NPDC001027. Next base: position 11,871 of record NZ_JBEPBI010000053.1, on the reverse strand, counting down.
TGGGCGATCGGCTCCAGGTCGCGCAGCTCGGTGTCCGCCCAGCCGGCCTTCATGTTCTCGGCCAGCTCGTCGGAGACGCCCGGGTACAGGCCGTTCTTCCGCTGCTTGACGGGCTCCTCGGGCTCAGTCTCCGGGCCCGCTGCGGTGGCAGCGTCATCCGGCACAGCCGGGGTGGGCTCGTCGGCCATGGTCATCCTCCTAGATACGGCACTGGACCCCCTCCATCGTACGGTCGTACGGAAGGGGGCCCAGGCCCGAATGACCTCTTACCCGCGGTGGCCGCCGCCCTCCTCGAAACGGGCCGCCAGCAGCACCACGTCCTCGTCGCTGTCCTGCTCGTACAGGCCGTCCGGCAGCATCGTGCGCAGTACGTGATCGGCGACCGCCCCGGGATCCTGACGCAGCGCCTTCGGCACCCCGGCGGCCGCCGCGTGCAGCCGGGCGAAGGCGCGGTCGGCGGGGTCGCCGGTGCGGTGCAGCAGTCCGTCGGTGTAGAGCAGCACCGTCTCGCCGGGCTCGGCCTCCAGCTCGACGCTGGGCGCCTCCCAGCAGGCCAGCATGCCCAGGGGCGCGGAGACGGAGGTCTCCACGAACTCCGTGCGCCGCTCCCCGACGAGCAGCGGCGGGCAGTGTCCCGCGCCGGCCAGGGTGATCTTGCGCAGGGCCGGTTCGCAGTACGCGAACAGCGCGGTGGCGGACCGCGCGGGCTCGGTCAGCCGCAGCAGCAGCTCCAGGTCGGACAGGACGGCGACGGGGTCCTCGCCCTCCATCACCGCGTACGCCCGCAGGGAGGCGCGCAGCCGGCCCATCGCGGCGACGGCGCTCGGCCCGGACCCGGTGACGGCCCCGACGGCCAGACCCAGGGCGGCGTCCGGCAGCGGCAGCGCGTCGTACCAGTCACCGCCGCCGCGGGGGCCGGTGCGGTGCCGCGCGGCGAGCTGGACGCCGGGCACGCGCGGCAGCCGGGACGGCAGCAGCTCCTCGGACATCGTCCTCATGCACGTGCGGGTGCGCTCGAGCTCCACGAGCCGCGCCAGGTGCTCGGCGGCGTAGCGGACGTACAGGCCGATCAGGTGGCGCTGGCGCTCGCCCGGCTCGGCGGGCTCGTCGTACAGCCACACGGCCGCGCCCAGCCGGCCCGACGCGCCGTCCGGCTCCAGCGGCAGCGCGTAGCTGGCGGCGTAGCCGAGGCGGGCGGCCACCTCGCGGTGGCGGGGGTCCAGGCCGTCGCCGGAGAGGAGGTCGGGCTCGGTGATCTCCCCTTCGCCGCCGGGCAGCCCGTCGAGGATGCGGCCGTAGGACAGGGCGCTGCGCGGGACGGTCTCGATGTGGCCGAGGTCGGCGCGGCCGAGGCCCAGTCCGATGGTGGTGTCGGGGCCCAGTCCGTCGGCCGGTTCGAGGACGACGAGGCCGCGGCGGGCGCCCACGAGGGCGGCTCCGGCGTGCAGCAGTTCCCGGAGGGCGTCCTGCAGCACGACCGTGCGGGCCAGGCGTTCGGTGAGCTCGTGCAGGGTGGTGAGGTCCGAGACCCAGCCGGCCAGCCGGTCCGTCAGCAGCGCCCCGGGGCCCGACATGCCGGGCGGGCCGGACGACGGGTCCGCGGAGACGGAGGCGGCGGCCGGGACGGCTGAACCGCCCGGGACGGCGGGCGCGGGCGGGACAGTGTGTGCGGGCGAGGGAACCGTTGGATCGATTCCGGCCACTTTCGGAGGGTGAGGGGCGTTCATGGCGTCCGGCTCTCGGACCGGAGCGTATTGCTCAAAAGCATCGCAAACCCCCATGTCATTCTGCGCCGCTAGCGGTGTCTCCACATGTACACGCACTCGTGAGGGGATGTCCAGCATTGTCCTGCCGGGCTCGCTGGTGTCCACGGGGTCTTTGGGAGAATCGCGCACGGTTCTTCCGGCTCCCTTGCGAAATTGCAAGATTGGCTTAAAACTGCCTCGGGTAACGGTTGATTGCGGTCGACTGGCCTTGTTCCACGGAGCGTCACAGCGGTCGTGATGGGTACGTACTCGGTAAGGGCCAGGGGTCGTCGGGAGCTCGTGGGGAGCCTCCGGAACCTGGTGACCGCGCCGGGCGTCATAGCCATCGACGACCGTGCCCCATCCTCCCGCGGCGGAGGCGGAGAGAAATACGCGCGACGTTAAACGCCAGACTTCGCCACCCCACGCCACGCCCAGGCATTTAGATGGACGCGAGTCGGACCGAGTGGCCGCGCGAGCAGCCACCGCTCGACCCCGAGGGGTTCCCCTTGTTCCGCACAGGGGTGTGATGCGCCAACAGGTACGCACAGTGAAGTGATCGACACATGGTGTGATGTGGCCCACGGTGTTGCCAGCGGTGCAACGGAAAGGAACGAGCGCTCATGCGCGAGATCCTCGGAAAGCGACGCAGGCTCCTGTCCCAGTCCGGCGACGCGGGACCTGAGTTGATCGACTCGGCCCTGACGTTCGCGACGGACTGGCAGTGGCCCGTCCTCCCGGGAGCGGCGGCCGACCAGCGGAGCACCTCCCGCTGCACCTGCCCCGACCCGGAGTGCACGGTCCCCGGTGCTCACCCCTTCGACCCCGGCCTCCTCGCGGCCACCTGCGACGCGCGCATGGTGCGCTGGTGGTGGGGCAACCGGCCGGCGGCGCCGATCATCCTGGCCACCGGGGGCGCCGCCCCCTGCGCGGTCAGCCTCCCCGCCCTCGCGGCGTCGCGCGCGCTCGTGGCGCTCGACCAGCAGGGCATGCGCCTCGGGCCGGTCGTCGCCTCGCCCACGCGCTGGTCCGTCCTCGTCCGGCCGTACTCGATGGAGCAGCTGGGCGAGCTGCTCTACGCCAAGGACTTCGTGCCGGGCTCCCTGCGCTTCCACGGCGAGGGCGGCTACCTGGCCCTGCCCCCGTCGGTGACGGGCGGCGGGGACATCCGCTGGGAGCGGGCTCCGCTGCCCGGCTCGGCCTCGCCCTGGGTGCCCGACGTCGAAGCCGTGGTGGACGCCGTCGTGGACGCCCTCACTCGTACGGGTGTGAGCGCCCCCGAGTTGTAGGGGTGTCGGGCGCGCGCCGACCGGGACGTCCGCGTTCGCCCTCTATCTTCCGCTACATGAACCTTCGTCTGCTCGCCCTCGGGGGCGCCGTGGCCTGCGCGATCGCCCTGCCCCTGGCCATGGCGTCCGCGGGGCCGGCCGGCGAAGGCGGACGCGCGGACCACCGGGCCGGCGTGCACGCGGACGGCAGGCCCCTGTCCGACGCGGCCGGCGGGCGGGCCGAAGGCGAGGCGGACCGGCGCACGGGCTCCGTCGTCGGCGCCGTCGGCACCGGTGCGGCCGGCCATCTGCGCGCGATCGGCGAGGCCCCCGAGACGCCGTCCGCCGCGCCCTCCGGGTCGCCGCTGACGCTGGGGCTCGGCCTGGCCACCGCCGCCCGCTGCGGCCCCGAGCTGACCTCCCCCGAGGGCGTGGAGGCGCAGACCTGTGTGCTCTCCCAGGGCGAGGACACCTGGGCGCGCACGTACTACCGCAACGCCACAGGGCGAGCTCTGGAGGCCTTCCTGAGCCTCATGGGCCCCGCGGGCCGCACCGTGCAGACGAGGTGCGCGGTGGCCGCCGAGGACGAGCCGGAGTCCTGTGAGACGCCCCACGAGCCGAGCCGTGGAAAGCCGGCCGCGTACACGGCGGTCACGGAATTCGCCGAAGCGATCGGGGACGGTCCGCTGCTGCTGCGCTCCGGGAGCAACTTCCGTACGGATACAGGCAGTTGACGTGCGGCGTCGGTGCGTGAGCGAAACCGGAAACAGAAGAACCCGGTTGCTGGCGACGGGGGATGCACCAGCAACCGGGCTACTCGAACGGTAACAAGAGAACGGCGCTACGCAAATTCGATCTCTTGTTTTCATCGGCTTTCCGGACACCGGCGAATCCCCGTCCGAGGCCTCGACTCGCCTTTTTTCGGGGGCAGTTGTGAGCGGGCTCACGCCGGCCCCCGATGTCCCGGCCGCTGACCGGCCGGTCAGCGCGGCCGTCTTTCGCGCCTGTGCGTCAGCTGAGCGTCACCTGTCGGTTGGTCAGCCCGCCGCGGGCGCGGCGCTCGTCGGCGGTGAGCGGCGCGTCCGCGGCCAGCGCCCCGGCGAGGCGCTCGGCGAACTCGGCGGCCGGCTTCTCCACGTCGTCCGCGGTGACCGAGCTCGGCAGGTCCCAGACCGGCACCAGCACGCCGTGCGCCCGGAACGAGCCCACCAGCCGCGTGCCCTCGCCGAGGCCGGAGCCGCCCGCCGCGTGCAGCCGCGCAAGGGCGTCCAAAAGCTGCTCCTCCGGGTGCGGCATGACCCAGCGCAGGTGGTTCTTGTCCGGCGTCTCGCACCAGTACGCGGCGTCGACGCCGGTCAGCTTCACGGTCGGGATCGCCGCGGCGTTGGCGCGCTCCAGGGAGGCGGCCACGTCCGGCACGGCGTTCTCCGGGTCCGGGACCCAGAACTCGAAGCCGCTGTGCACAACTGGCTCGAACGCGCCTTCGGCATCGAGGAGATCCTGCATCCGCGGGCCGTCCGCCGGGGCGCGGCGCGCCTGCACGGGAGTGCCGGGGTCCGCCTCGAGCGCCCGCTGCAGGGTGTCCGCCAAGTCACGGCTGAGGTCGCCCGACGACGTGTCGTTCTGCAGGCCGAGCAGCACCGATCCGTCGTCGCGGCGCAGCGCGGGCCAGGCCATCGGCAGGACGGTGGCGAGCGTGACGGACGGGACGCCCTCGGGCAGGCCGCCCTTCAGCGTCAGCTCCACCGTGGCGGCCGGCACCAGCTCGCGCAGCGCCACCCAGTCGCACTCGCCCGGCAGGCCCTCGAACGGACGCTGTACCAGCTCGGTCACCGCGTGCGCGGCGGCCCGGCCGTGGCAGGCCTTGTAGCGGCGGCCGCTGCCGCACGGGCAGGGCTCCCGCGCGCCGACGACCGGGATGTCCGCGTCGGTGGGCTGCGGCCGCTTGGCCGTCGTCTGGGGTCGCTTCTTGGCCATCTGGGTGTCTCCCGGTTACGGCTCGTCTGGTACGGCGGGAGCCTAGCCGTTCGTACGCTCCGTCACGGGAACCTGTGGGCGACGCGGCAGTCGTGCGCGACGCCCCGCGCCGCGGTCCGGGACCGCACGGCGACCCGGAGCGGGTCGTCAGTCCAGGTCGTCGAAGGCGTCCGCGAAGTCGAGGCCGGGGATCGAGGCCACCGGCGGGGCGGCGATCCGGCTCGCGAAGTCGTCGCGCCGGCAGCCGGCGTCCGGGTCGTACACGTCCGCGTGGACGACGGCCCACACCGTCACCTCGCCGCGGGCGTCGTCGCGGACGCCCCAGTCGTCGGACAGCGCCGTGATGATGTTGAGCCCGCGGCCGCCGTGGGCGGTGACGGACGGGGTGGCCGGCGCGGGCCGGGTCGGGCCGCCGCCGTCGGTCACCTCGACGACCAGCCGGCCGCCCGGATCGACCCGCCACGCGGCCCGGACGTCGCCGTCCCCGGCCAGGTCGTCGCCCAGCGGTCTGCCGTGCTTGCAGGCATTGCTCAGGAGCTCGGAAAGGATCAGTACGGCGTCGTCGATGACCGATTCCGACACCCCGCCCCTGCGCAGCTGATCGCGCATGCGGTGTCTCGCGTTTCCCACGCCCGCAGGGCCATGGGATACGGCCATGCTCGACGACGCGGGCACCTCCTGTGCCACCACCAACGCCACCCCCGAGACCTCCTTCGCCCCACGCCACGGAGTGGATGCCCCATTGGCCTGTACCGGAAACCGGCCAATGCAGGTCCGGCGACGCATTCGGAACGGCCGAACACGCAGCGAACGCGCCGGAGCACTCCCTGTGAGCGCCTGTTCAGTGCGTGGCTGAATTTGGACGGTATGGCTGGAACGGAGAATGCTGTAGGCGTGCTGTGTGGTCAAGAGGTGTGGATGGGGCTTGTGGGACTTCTGTGACTTTCTCCGAATGGACATCGGCCCGTTCTCACCCCGGAGCCGGGGTGTGCGAGCTGAGGGGCGGGGCCCGCGGCCCCGGGCTCGGGATCAGCGGCCCAGTCGTCCGAGCACCGCGCGCGGGCGGTTGGTGATGATGGCGTCGACGCCCAGTTCGACGCAGAGGTCGACGTCGTCGGGCTCGTTCACCGTCCACACGTGCACCTGGTGCCCGGCCCGCTTCAGCCGCTGGACGTAGGCGGGGTGGCTGCGCACGATCCGCATCGACGGGCCGGCGATCCCGACGCCCGCGGGCAGTCGTCCGTCGCGCAGCCGGGGCGAGACGAACTGCATCAGGTACACGGTCGGCATCGTGGGAGCGGCGGCGCGCACCCGGTGCAGCGAGCGGGCCGAGAAGCTCATGATCCGCACCGGGGACTCGACCGCCGACGACGGGGCGTCCAGGCCGAACGTCTTGAGGAGCGTCAGCAGCCGCTCCTCCACCTGTCCGGCCCACCGTGTCGGATGCTTGGTCTCGATGGCCAGTTCCACCCGGCGTCCCGCGTCGGAGACGAGCTCCAGCAGCCGTTCGAGGGTCAGGACGGAGGTCTCCTCGCGGTCCTCGGGCCGCACCTCCCAGTCCGGGTCCTCCTCGCGCGCCTGCCAGGCGTCACGGGCCTCCTTCGTCTTCCAGGAGCCGAAGTCCAGCGCCGCGAGATCGGCGAGCTCCAGGGCGGAGACCGCGCCGCGGCCGTTGGACGTACGGTTGACGCGACGGTCGTGCACGCAGACGAGATGACCGTCCGCGGTCAACCGTACGTCGCACTCGAGGGCGTCCGCGCCGTCCTCGATCGCCTTCCTGTACGCGGCCAGGGTGTGCTCGGGGGCCTCCTCGGAAGCGCCTCGGTGAGCGACGACTTGAATGTGGTGCTGCCGTGCGTGAGTCACCGCGTCATCGTGCCACCGGGACGCAGCCGTCTGAGAACCCTCTGAGATGTTTCGATGATGCGCGCTTATTGTGCGTAATACCCCTTATAAAGAATGGCCAAGGACCCACAGCCACCGCTTATGGTGCTCTGACGGCCCGTGGGAAAAGCTGAGACGTACACAGGAACACCTGTACCGCTTCAGCGCGCGACGAGCGTGACCTGAGTACGACCGACGACAACAGCCGTGGATCGAGGAGAAGAGCTGTGAGCACCGAGAACGAGGGCAAGAACGAGGGCACCCAGGTACCCCCGGCCCCGTCCGCACCCCCCGTGCCGGTGGATTCTCCCTCGGCCTCCGCGCAGCAGCCCGGGCCGGACGCGGGCGCGACCACCACCGAGCTCCCGGCGACGTCCGTACAGGCGCCGGAGGCGCCGGCCCACGCGGCGAGCGCTCCCGAGGCCGACTGGCCGCCGCCCGCCGCACCGCAGGGCGCACCCGCCCCGACGGACGGCGACTGGCCGCCGCCGGCCCCGTCGTCGGCGCACCCGGCCGCCGCCCCGCACGGCTCTCCGGCCGCCTCCGAAGGCGACTGGCCGGCCCACGCCCCGGCCGCGCCGGTGTACGCCGACGCGGGCACGCACGCGTACGGCGACGGCGGCACGGGCACGCACGCGTACGGGGACGGCGCCTCCGCGGCCGCCGGCGGGATCGGCGGCGCCGGTGACGCCGGTGGGAGTGGGACCGTCTGGGGCGCGTCCTACCAGCAGCCCGCGCCGAAGTCGGGCCGGGGACGCGGCGGGCTCGTCGCCGCGATCCTGGTCGCCGCGCTGGTGGCGGGCGGCCTCGGCGGCGGCCTCGGCTACACGCTCGCCAAGAACGACGACGACACCGGCTCGACCACCGTCTCCTCCTCCACCAACGGCGGCGAGGTCAAGCGCGACCCCGGCACCGTCGCCGGCGTCGCCGCGAAGGCCCTGCCCAGCACGGTGACCATCCAGGCCGAGTCCAGCAGCGGCGAGGGCGGCACCGGCACCGGCTTCGTGTTCGACACCCAGGGCCACATCGTCACCAACAACCACGTGGTCGCCGAAGCGGTCGACGGCGGCAAGGTGACGGCCACCTTCCCGAACGGGAAGAAGTACAACGCCGAGGTCGTGGGGCACGCCCAGGGCTACGACGTCGCCGTCATCAAGCTCAAGAACGCCCCCTCGGACCTGAAGCCGCTCACTCTCGGCAACTCCGACAAGGTGGCGGTCGGCGACTCGACGATCGCGATCGGCGCGCCCTTCGGCCTGTCCAACACGGTCACCACCGGCATCATCAGCGCGAAGAACCGCCCCGTGGCCTCCAGCGACAGCACCGGCAGCTCGGCCTCCTACATGAGCGCCCTGCAGACGGACGCCTCCATCAACCCGGGCAACTCGGGCGGCCCGCTGCTGGACGCCTCGGGCAACGTCATCGGCATCAACTCCGCGATCCAGTCCACCGGCGGCGGCGGCCTCGGCGGCACCACCCAGTCCGGCTCGATCGGCCTCGGCTTCGCCATCCCGATCAACCAGGCCAGGTATGTCGCCCAGCAGCTGATCAAGACCGGCGAGCCCGTCTACGCCAAGATCGGGGCGTCGGTCTCCCTGCAGGACTCCTCGGGCGGCGCGAAGATCACGGACACGGCCGCGGGCGGCGCGTCCGCGGTCGAGGCGGGCGGTCCGGCGGCCAAGGCCGGACTGAAGCCCGGCGACGTCATCACCAAGCTCGACGACATGGTGATCGACAGCGGTCCGACGCTCATCGGCGAGATCTGGACCCACCAGCCCGGCGACAAGGTCACGATCACCTACGAGCGGGACGGCAAGTCCCACACCGTCGACCTGACCCTCGGTTCCCGCAAGGGCGACAACTGATCGTTCGCGGCCAGGCCGCCGGCCGCACGCGCGCGTGACACCCGGCTCCGACGCCGCCCCTCACGCGCGCGTGCGGCTCGTGATCGTTACCGCTGCCCCCGGGACCTGAGGTCAGCCGACGTTCTTCATCGTGGAGCCGGTTCCGCCCGGCTCCTTCGGCGCCCACGCGGGAGCACGGGTCGCGTCCTTGAAATCGGCCGACCTCATCAGAACCCGCCAGCCGTCGTCGCCCGCGTCACCGTCGAGCCGAACGGTGAACTCCTTGACCTGACGGCTGTCATGGAAGTACACGACCACGACTTGGCGCTCCGAGCCGGCGTCATAGAAATCGCCTGTCACACGACCACGGGCGCCGGCGCCGAAGGCCTTGGCCCAGTTCTCGGCGGTCTTGCGGGCCTCCGCCCCGCTGCTGTCGCCGGTCGCCAGCTCGCGAAGGTCGTCCGTCCTGCCGTCGGCGATGTCCCACACGAGCTGTTGCACCACCAGCAGAGAGCCGGTGGAGGGGTAGCCGACCACGCGCAACGGCTCGTGGTCGGCGTACGCCTGCTCGTAGGACGCCCCCGGCCCTCTGGCGTCGGCAGTGCCGCTGTCGAGGACAGCACATCCGGACGTCAGCAGCCCTGCCGCCGCCAACCAGCCGGCCGCCCTGTGGCGCTGCTTCAACCGGGGCATCTCACATCCCTGCTAACCGCGGGTCTTGGGCCTGACGATCGTGACCTTCTCGATCGGGTTCGAGGTGTGAGCGTATCGATTGATCACCTCGTTGAGCGTGGTCTCGTTCTTCAGCCCGTGCTGCACGATCCTCGCCCGCCCCTGCACCATGGCCGAGACGATCGCCACGTGGTTGTAGATCCTCTCCCGCTTCCACTTGAAGAAGACGAGGTCCCCCACCTTGGCGTCGTACTGGTGCGGAATCGTCTTCGCGTTCCGCCACTTGGACACATGCCGACGGAGGTAGTCGGCACTGGTCCAACTCCAGCTCTTGCCGAACCCGTACCTGCCCTGCCACCAGGCGTTGTCCGCCTTGCGACCGCCGGGGCGCATCTTCATCCCGCCCCCGTTGTACAGGGCCTTGGAGACGAAGTTCGCGCAGTCGGTCCGGTACTCCCACCTGGTGTCCAGGTTGTTGTAGGCCCAGTTGGCCGTTCCATGGCCGTTGATCGGCGCGGCGGCTGCGGCCGCGGTCGCCGAATCCGCCGCCGCGGACGCCGGGTTGGCGTCGGGGCCGTAGACGCTCTCGTCGATGAGCGGCTGCGGGTCCTCGTTCTGGTCGGCGGCGATGTCGCCGTTCGCGTCGGGCAGATGCGGATCGGCCGACGGCGCGGGCCAACCGCCCGACGTCCACACCGCGTCGGGAACAGCCGCGGAAAAGCTGTCGGGAAGATCGATGGAAGCGCTGTCGGCAGCTTCCGCAGCTTCCGCAGCTTCCGCAGCTTCCGCTGCTTCCGTGGTGATGCTCGCTGTCTCCGCGACGGCGCCCGAAGCGCCGGGGACGTCCGTGACGGCGTTCGCCGTCCCTGTCGTGATGACGCCGCCGGCGGTGAGGGCGAGCACTGCTGCGCCGGTGATCGTACGGCTGAGCTTGTTGCGCAAGAATCCGGTTCCTTCCCCCTGTGATGAGTCCTGGCCGCATGTCGCGAATCGGTGCGGCTGCGGGACTCGCGACCAGAAGGATGGGGAGGCGGCTGCCTGGGTTCCCGCTCGACTGTTCGAACAACATGTGAGCCACAGCACGCAAATCCAAGGGGACGGCAAGGGGAGAAGCCGAGCGCGGACGGCGTCACTGGCATCCGGAAGCGGGGCCAGTGGCCCCCGTGTGGGCCGCGCCCCCCGAGCAGGGCCCGCGCCGGGTACTCTGTACCCGCTCCGCCCCAGGTGGGCAGGGGCGCAGGTGGGTTGCCCGAGCGGCCTAAGGGAACGGTCTTGAAAACCGTCGTGGCAGCGATGTCACCGTGGGTTCAAATCCCACACCCACCGCACGTGAACGGCCCCTGACCAGGTGAATCGGTCGGGGGCCTTCGTCTTGGCCGGGGTCCGAGGGTTCCCCCTGGAGCAGCAAGCCCTTGTCGAAGGGCTCGGCCAGCGAAGTGGGTGTTCTCTTGGTCCTGCTCCTAGGAGCCCGGACGCCGAGCCTGCGCTTCCTTTGCCACCACTCGCCCCACCCGCCACCCCGCCCGCCGTCGGCCCGCCCGCCGTCGGCCCGCCCGCCGTGGAGCGGGCGTGGTTCCTGGCGTCCGGATGGAGCGCGCCAAGGTGCGAACGACCTCCCGATCCGCAGCATCTGGGCAAGGGCCTGAGCCTCGGTCCCTCGAGTTCGCTGTGGACGGTCGGCTGAAGGGTTCCGCGTCTCCGTGAGCTTTCGTGAGGGCCCGTCGGGGCAGGGTGTTCTCCCGGCCGGTCGGGTCGACGAACCTTTCGCTGCTGATTCTTGACCGGGTGAGCGACTGATCATGACCACTTGTTCGCGCTGCCTTGACCGGGGCGATGTTCCTTTGAGAGGGGCTCCGAGGGAGCCGCTTCGTCGCATCGTGATCGATCGTGAAGGACACGCGTGTCTCGTTCATCCCACGCCGCCGTGGCAGCCCGCGGCATAGGCACTCTCGCGGCCGCGGCCGCTCTCGCCGTCGGCGGCGCGCACGCGGCGCTCGCGTGCAGCATCGGTGACTTCTCCGCCGTGGCCGTCTGCGACGCCGACGGCCACGGCGTCATCCGCGTCACCGACCACGACGCCTCGGGCACGCCGGCCCGGATCGACCTGTACCTCCAGCTGAATCAGCCGATCAACAACCAGCGGCTCATCGAGACCAAGACGCTCGCCCGTCCGACCGCCCGAGGCGTCACCGTCGACTTCGTTCCCGAGTCCTGGTACGCCGGGGAGACGTTCCGGATCCATGTGAAGGCGGGCGACCTGGTGGACGACGACGTCCAGCCCCTGGTCGTCGTGCAGGAGGACACGTGTGCGCCGGGCGCGCCCTCGGCCTCGGCGTCGCCCTCCGTCTCCCCCTCCCCCTCCCCGTCGGCTCCGGCTTCGGCGTCGCCGTCGTCCCCGGGGTCCGCGCCGCCGTCCGACGCGGCGTCGTCGGAGTCCTCGGCCTCGGCCGCTCCCGTGGCCGCCGTGTCGCCGGCGGGCGG
>NZ_JBEPBI010000052.1:0-46832 GCF_040299045.1 Streptomyces sp. NPDC001027 | reverse complement strand
CCGGCCCTCGGCCTTCAGTAGCGGGGACAGGATTTGAACCTGCGACCTCTGGGTTATGAGCCCAGCGAGCTACCGAGCTGCTCCACCCCGCGTCGGTGAACCCCACGTTACGTGAAGGGCGACGAGGAAGGCAAATCAATACGACGGCCGCCTATACGCCCAGGTCCGCGCGGTCGGGCGGGCCCAGGCCCACGGGATCGGCGAGGGCGGCGGCGCGTCACGCCGACAGCTCTTCCCGCAGCGCGTCGCGCAGCCGGGCCGCCCGCTCGGACACCTCCGCCGGGCCGAGGGACACCGCCCGGTCGGCCCACCGCTTGCCCTCCGCCAGCTCGCCACGACGCGCGTAGACCAGGGCCAGCCGCAACGCCGCCCGTCCGTGCCCGGCGTCGGCAGCACGCGTCCACCACACGGCCGCCTCGGGCTCGCTGCCCTCCCGCGCGAGCAGCAGCCCCAGGTTGAAGGCGCCGTTGCGCGAGCCGGCCTCCGCGGCCGTCCGGTACCAGCGCGCGGCCTCGACGACGTCACCGCGCGCGGCGGCCAGCATCCCGACGCGGACCTGCGCCCGGCGGTGCCCCTGGGTCGCGGCGCGCTCGTACCACTCCTCGCACTCGGTCTTCTCGTGCACGATCTCCCCGAGCTCGTGCGCGGGCTGGGGCGGCCGGCGCGCGTCGAGCACGGCCGCCAGCCGGTACGCGGCCTCCGCGTTCCCGCCGCCGGCCGCGCAGCGCAGATGCCGCTCGGCCTCCTGCTCGTCCCCGTCGCGCAGACGCGCGATGCCGACCTGCAGCGCCGCCTCGGTGTGCCCGGCGGCCGCAGCCCGCTCGTACCAGCGCAGCGCGACCGCCTCCTCGCCGCGCCCGGCGAACAGGATGCCCAGGTTGAACGCGGCGTCGACGCTGCCCGCCTCCGCCGCCTTGGAGAACCAGGGCTCGGCCCCGGCGGTGTCGCCGACCTGGAGCAGCAGGACGGCGAGGGCGTTGGCCGCCTCCCGGTGCCCGGCGTAGGCGGCGCGCCGGTACCACTGCTCGGCCTGCGCGGTGCGGCCCTGCTCGGCGCAGAGCAGGGCGAGGTTGTAGGCGCCGTTGTCGTCCCCGGCGTCCATCGCGGCCCGGTACCAGCGTTCGGCGGTCTGCGTCTGCCCGCGCTCCGCGTGCAGCGCGCCCAGCGCGTTCGCCGCGTTGCCGTCGCCGTCCTGGGCGGCCCGTAGCCACCAGACGGCGGCGTTCTCGGCGTCGCCGGCGTCGCGCAGCAGGAACCCGAGCGCACAGGCGGCCCGCGCCTCGCCGTCCTTGGCCGACGTGAGGTACCAGCGCCCGGCCTCCTTCAGATCGCCCCGGCCCTCCAGGATCGTCCCGAGGTGCAGCGCGGCGCGGCGGTGTCCGCGCGCGGCGGCCTGCCGGTACCACTGCTCGGCCTCGGTCCGCCCGTCGACACCGTTGTCGCGTGCGCGCTCTTGCGGGGCGCCGTCCTCAAGCGCGCTGCGGTGCTGGTCGAGGGCGCGGGCCAGCCGGTACGCCGCCTCGCGGTGGCCTCGCTCGGCGGCGACCCGCATCCACTGCTCCGCCCCGGCGTCCCCGCGGTGCTCCAGCAGGTCGGCGAGGGCGTACGCGCCCAGGGTGTGCCCCTGCTCGGCTGCCTGGCGCAGCCAGTACTCGGCGGCCGGCTCGTCCCCGCACTCGCGGCGGTGGCGGCCCAGCGCGTGGGCGGCAGCGGCGGAGCCGGCCACCGCGGCGACCCGCCACCAGCCCGCGGCCTCGTCGGGGTAGCCCCGCTGGTGGAGCAGCACGCCCAGGTTGTTCGCGGCGGCGCGGTCGCCCTCCGCGGTGGCGGCGCGCAGGTGGGGCTCCGCGCCGTCCAGGTCGCCGCGGCGCAGCAGCATGGCCCCGAGGACGCTCATGGCCTCGGCGTCGCCGGCTTCCGCCGCCAGCCGCAGGCGCATCTCCTCGACGGCCTCCCCCGTGTCGACGGCGTCGGCCGTCTCGTCCCGGCTCTCGTCCGGGGTCGCTTCCTCGTCGGAAGTCTGCACAAACCGCCCTGTCTCGAACAGAGTTGCCTTGTCCCCCATAACGTCCATCGTCGCACCACCCGCAACCCGGGTACACCTGGTATACCGCGGCCCGTAAGGTCACTTCAGCGTTTTGTCGACTTGCCCACAGAGAGACAAGTCAAACACAGATGGCGCAACTCCCCACAGCGGCGCGGCCATCGGTTTCTCCGGCACATGCGTTCGCACACCACGAAGGCCCGGATCCGTTTCCAGATCCGGGCCTTCGTCTTCAGTAGCGGGGACAGGATTTGAACCTGCGACCTCTGGGTTATGAGCCCAGCGAGCTACCGAGCTGCTCCACCCCGCGTCGTGTTCCACAACCGTACCACGACGCGGGGTGAGCATGATCAGCCGCTGCTGGGGCTCGGTGTGGGACTGGGTTTGCCGGCGGTCCCGCCGCTCGAACCGCCGCTCGGACTCGCCGAACCGGTGGGGCTCGGGCTGCTGCTCGGCTTGACGCCCTTGTCGGCCGCCGCCTGCGCCTCCTCGGCCCGCTTCAGCGCGTCCTCGAGGTCCTTCTGCGCCTTGGCGTACGCGGCCCAGTCAGGCTTCTTCAGAGCCTCCTGGCCGGCGGTGAAGGCCTTCTGGGCGTCGGCCAGCGCCTGCCGGACGGTCGGGTTGCTCGACGTCGGCGGCGGAGTGGCGCCGCCTCCCTCGTCCGCCGGCGGCGGCGTGGCGCCCTCCGCGCCGAAGACCTTGTTGAGGGCCTCGTCAAGGGTGTCCTCGAAGGCGGTGTTGCCGCCGTAGGTCACCAACACCTTCTTCAGCAGCGGGTACTTGAGCCCGCCGCCGCGCACGTACACCGGCTCCACGTAGAGCAGTCCGCCGTCGAGCGGCACCGTCAGCAGGTTGCCGTACTCGATGTCGGAGTCGCCGCCCTTCAGGAGCCTGATGGACTCGGCGATGTCCTGTTCGGAGTTGAACTGGCTCTGCACCTGTTTCGGACCGTCGACGGTCGTGCTCGTCGGCAGCTTCAGGATTCTGATCTTGCCGTAGTCGGGAGTGCCCGCTTCGGAGTCGACCGCCATGAACGCGCTGAGGTTGTCCCGACCGTTGGGCGTCAGCGTCGTCGTCAGCGAGAACGCCTGCGCCTTCTGGTCGGGCATCTTCATGCTCAGGTAGTACGGCGGCACCGCGTCGCCCGACTTGTTGGACGGGTCGTCCGGCACCTGCCACACCTCGCTGCCGCTGAGGAACGTCGTGGCGTCCTTCACGTGGTAGCGGGTGAGCAGCTCGCGCTGGACCTTGAACAGGTCCTGCGGGTACCGCAGATGCGCCATCAGCGACTTCGAGATCGCCGACTTGGCCTTCACCGTGCCGGGGAACGCCTTCATCCAGGTCTTCAGGACCGGGTCCTCGGTGTCCCACTGGAAGAGCTTGACCTCGCCGCTGTACGCGTCGACGGTGGCCTTCACCGAGTTGCGGATGTAGTTGACCTGATTCTGCTGGGCCACCACCGCGCGGTTGTCGTTGGTCGCCGTCAGCGAGTCGGCCGTCGTGTCGCCGAGGGTCGTACGGGAGGCGTACGGATAGCCGTTCGTCGTCGTGTACGCGTCGACGATCCACTGGATGCGGCCGTCGACCACGGCCGGGTAGGCGTCGCCGTCGATGGTCAGCCAGGGGGCGACGGCCTCCACGCGCTCCTTGGGCGTGCGGTTGTACAGAATCCGCGAACCCTCGCCGATCGCCCCGGAGTAGAGGATCTGCGGCTCACCGAACGCCACCGCGTACGCGGCCCGGTTGACCGGGTTGGAGAGGTTGACCCCGCTCTTTCCCTGGTAGCTAGTGGTCTTCTCGCCCGCGTCGTCGGAGTAGTCGATCTCCTTCTGGGGACCGCCGACGATCGAGTACGTGGTGGTCTTCTCGCCGTAGTACACGCGCTGCTCGTACGTGCCGAGCTCGCCCTCGGACGGCAGGTTGGACTCGGTGAACAGGGGCCGGCCCTCGGAGTCGGACGTGGTCCCGTTCGCCGCGACCACCCCGTAACCGTGGGTGTAGCGGAAGTGGTTGTTGATCCAGTTCTGCTTGTCCACGCCCGCGAGGTTCAGCTCGCGCAGACCGATCACCGTGTCCTGGTCGGCGCCCTTCACGCTGTAGCGGTCCACGTCCAGGTTGGTCGGGAACGCGTAGTACTTACGCATCTGCTGGAGCTGCTGGAACGTCGGGGAGACGATGTTCGGGTCCAGGACGCGGATGCTGGCGGTCGCGTCGACGTCGTCGCGCAGCGTCGTCTTGTCCTTGGTGGCGCTCGTGCCCTTGTACTCGGTGACCTGCGTGCCGTCGATGCCGTACGCCTCACGTGTCGCCTTGAGGTTCTTCGCGACGTACGGGGCTTCCTTGGCCTGCTCGTTGGGCTGGACCTGGAACTTCTGAACGATCGCCGGGTACAGCCCGCCGATGAGGATCGCCGAGAGCACCATCAGGCCGAAGCCGATCACGGGCAGCTGCCAGGTGCGCCGCCACAGCGTGGCGAAGAACAGCAGGGCGCAGATGACCGCGATGCAGAACAGGATCGTCTTGGCCGGCAGATAGGCGTTGGCGTCGACGTACCGCAGGCCCGTCCAGTTGTCCGTGGCCTTGAAGTCGCTGGACTTCACCGCCAGGCCGTACCGGTCGAGCCAGTAGGCCACCGCCTTCAGCGCGACGAAGACGCCCAGCAGCACCGAAAGGTGCCCGGTGGCCGCGGAGGTGGCACGCGCGCCGGGGCTGGTGACGCGCAGCCCGCCGTACAGGTAGTGGGTGAGCGCGGCGGCGATCAGGGAGAGGATCGTGGCGGCGAAGCCGAAGCCGAGCAGGAACCGGTACCAGGGCAGGTCGAAGGCGAAGAACGACACGTCGAGGTGGAACTGCGGGTCCTTCTGCCCGAAGGGCACGCCGTTGACCCACATCAGCCAGGTGCGCCACTGTCCCGCCGCCGAGGCTCCGGCGACCAGGCCGACCAGGGCGGTGATGCCGAGCAGCAGCCACGTCTTGTACGGCGCGATGCCCATGCGGTAGCGGTCGAGACTCTGCTGCTCCACCGACATCGCGCTCAGCGGCGGCCGCAGCCGGTGGGCCAGCCAGATGTTGAAGCCGACCGCGAGGGCCATCAGCAGGCCGAAGACGAAGAACAGCCCGATCTTGGTCCAGAGCATGGTCGTGAACACGGACGAGTAGTTCACCGAGCGGTACCAGAGCCAGTCCGTCCAGAACCCGGCGAACATCGTGAACGCCATGCCGAGTACGGCTAGGACGCCCAGTGTCGTCAGCAGGGTCCGGACGCGCCGGGACGGGCGGCCCACTCTGATCCGCGGCCCCGTGGGGCCTCCGCCGCGGTCCGGCATCTGGAAAGCCAAGGTGCGCACCTCGAATGTCGCAGTTGATCCGTCAGGCCCGCGTGTTCGTGGACCGTTCGTGGCCCCCCGTGATCGCGGGCCCACACCTATGCAACTTACTCACCGTTTACTCGGTTCCCGATTCCGCCCAGGAACGAGAGAGGATTGTGACCATGTCCAACACTCCCATGGCGGCGAGCCCGCTCACCCGGGCCGTACTCGAGATCGACGAGTACGCCTCCGGCCTCGGCTGGGACCAGCCCGCCCGCCTTTTCGCCCTCGTAGACACCGCTCGGCTGCGAGCCCAGGAACCGTCGCTCGCGACCCAGCTCGGCCTTCAGGACGAGCCCGAGACCACCGGTCTCACCCCGATCGAGCAGGACGAAGTGCCAACGGACAAGCCGCTCGACGAGTTCCTCGCCACGATCGCCTGGCCGGACGCGGTGGTCGGCTGCGCCCTCACCGTCGAGCGCCTGATGCTGCCGCCGTCCGCCGAGTCCCAGGTCCCGCAGGGCCTCAGCGACGCCAAGCTCGCGAAGTGGGTGGCCGAGCACCCCGACCGCCACGAGGTCCGGATGACGGTCGGCGTGCTGCGCGACGGCACCCGGGACTCTGCGCTGCGGCTGCGCGAGAAGGACGCCCCGACGGAGGTCCTCACGGGCGCCGGGCTCGTGCCGGGTCTGGCGGAGGCGCTGTCGGCGACGTTCGCGGAGTAGCAGCGCCTCCGCCGGCCCCGGCGGGCGGCCGGGGGTCTGCCGCCTCGCGGCCCCCGGCGGGGCCCGGGGCCTGTCGTCCGGATCAGGCCCCGGCGGCTACTTCGTGCACTTCGGCAGGGCCGCGGTGTCGCCGCTGCGGATGTCCTTGAGGGCGGCGAGGGCGTCGTCGATGGTGTCGACCTTGACGAGCGTGAGCCCCGACGGGGTGTCCTTGGCGGCCGCCTTGCAGTTGTCGGCGGGCGTCAGGAAGAACTGGGCGCCCTTGCTGCGCGCGCCGACGGTCTTCATCTCGATGCCGCCGATCGGGCCGACCTTGCCGTCGTCGTCGATGGTCCCGGTGCCGGCCACGAACCTGCCGCCGGTGAGACTGCCCGGGGTGAGCTTGTCGTAGATGCCGAGCGCGAACATCAGGCCGGCGCTGGGACCGCCGACGTCGGCGAGCTTGATGTCGACGGTGAAGGGGAAGGTGTGGTCGGTCCCGGCCGAGATCCCGACGATGGCGCGCTTCGCGCCGCTGTCGTCGGAGGCCGCGGTGGTGATCGAGACCTTCTGCGTGGCGGTCGCGGTCCTGTGCGCCTTCTCGGCGGCCGCCTGCTCCTTCGCCGGGACGATCGTGAAGACGACCTTCTCGCCGGCCTTGTGCTCGGTCACCAGCTTCGCGACGTCACCCGGCTCCTTCACCGCGGCGCCGTCCACGGCCTTGATCACGTCTCCGGCGTGCAGCCTGCCCTCCGCCGGGGACCCCTTCACCACGGTCGAGACGATCACCCAGGACGTCACCGGGACGTTCAGCTCCTTCAGGGCGGCGACCTTGGCGCTCTCCTGGGACTGGCTGAACTCCTCGGCGTTCTCCTGGGTGGACTGCTCCTCGGTCTTGCCGTCCGGGTACAGCGTGTCGTGCGGGACGACCTTGTTGTCGTGCGCGAGCCATCCGTAGACGGCCTCGACCAGGTTCATCCGGTAGTCGGCGCTGGTCACCCGCACTGTGGTCATGTTCAGGTGACCGGTGGTCGCGTAGGTCTTGCGTCCGGAGATCTGCAGCACCGGCTCGCCGTCGTGATCGCCGAGCGTGTTCACCGTCGGCCCCGGGGACATCTCCGAGTACGGCACGGGGATGAGCACTCCCGCGCACAGCAGTGCGATGAGCATCAGGGTGGAGGCGAGCATCGTCGCGGTGCGGCGTGGCATGACTCGACAGTACGGGACGCCTCTGTCAGCGCACGGTCAGGGCTGCCACCCGGGTCACGCGCGGGAGTGCGGCTTCTCCATGGCGGCCCGGAATCGGGCGTATCCGTCCAGCTCAGGGCCGTCACCGCGGGCCTTGCGGGTCCGGTTGGCCCAACTCCCCCACAGCCCCGCACCGATCGCGGCGACAAGCGGAATCAGCAACCAGGCGAGCGCCGCCATGCCGACCTCCCAACCCCAGTGAGCAACCACAACTGACTGATCAGCAGATTAACCATCCGCAGTGACAACGCTCACGGCAGGGGGCCGGTTACGCAACCGGACGGGTGGTGCCCGATGGATCAGGACGAGCGGCCGGTCGATCAAAGGGCGGCCGGTCGGTCGAAACGGGTGACTGGTGAGACGGGAGGGCGGCCGATGGGTCGGCAAGGCGGCCGGTGGTTCAGCAGGCGCCCACCCACTCCTCGGTGCCGTCGGAGAACCTCTGGTGCTTCCAGATGGGCACCTCGTGCTTGAGGTCGTCGATCAGCTTCCGGCACGCCTCGAAGGCCTCCCCGCGGTGCGGACAGGACACGGCGACGACGACTGCCAGATCGCCCACGGCCAGCTCCCCCACGCGGTGGACGGCCGCCAGCGCCCGCACCGGGTACTCGGCGGCGATCTTCTCCGCGATCCGCCGCATCTCCGCCTCGGCGCTCGGGTGGCAGGAGTATCCGAGCGCGTCGACGTCGGCGCCCGCGTCGTGGTTGCGCACGGTGCCCACGAAGAGCGCCGTCCCGCCGGCGGCGTCGTCCCCGACCGCCTTGAACACCTCGTCCAGGGAGAGCGCGGTGTCGCGGACGGCGATCAGCTTGATGGGATCCTGCGCCGCCCGCTCGCCGGGGTGCTCGTCGTTTGCTGCCATACCCACCATCGTGCCGCACCGCGGGAAGCCGACGAAATAGCGTGATCGCCCGGTACGCGCGCGTGGCGCTTTGGAGCGACCTCCAAGGGGGCCCGCGGCGGAGCAGTCCGCGGCGCCCCCGCGCTCAGCGCCGCCGGGCCCTGCGGGCCCGTCTCACCACGGCAGCCGCACCCAGCAGGGCGACCGTCGCCCCCGCCGCGCCCGCGGCCGTCGCGTCCTTGCGCCCGAGCCGCCGTCCGACGACGGTGTGCCGGCCGGCCACCTCCTCCAGCAGCTCCGCCAGGACCTCCTCGTTGGTCCAGCCCGGCCGCCACCCCGCGTCGTGCAGACGGCTTCCGCTCACCACCCAGGGGTACATCGTGTACGCCAGGTCGCCCGCCGGGGACGGCGTCAGCCCGATCCGGTGCAGCCGCGCGGCAGCGCCCAGGGCGACCGCCGACGGCAGCTCCATGCGCCGGATGCCGCTGAGCTCCTCGACCTCCTCCTGCTCCAGCCACCCGTCGCACCCGACGGCGAGTTCCCCGTCGACCTTCTCGAGGACGGCGTACTCCAGGGCGCTCACCAGGTCCTCGACGTGGCAGAACTGCCAGGCCGGCCGCGACCCGGCGACGACCAGCAGTCGCGGCGACTCGAAGTACCTGGTCAGCGCCGTGTCCGTGCCGCCGACCAGGGTCGCGGGCCGCACCACGGTGACGTTCAGACCGGGATGCGCCCGGGGTGCGCGGCGCGCGAGCCGTTCGATCTCCAGGAGGTCTCCGACGCCGGTCGCCTCCGCCGTCGCCCGCAGCTCGGCGTCCTCCGAGAGCGGCAGCTCGTTGTCCTCCAGCGCTCCGTAGACCATCGCGGAGGTGCACAGCACGACGCGGCGCACCCCGGCCGCCGCGGCGGCCGTCAGGACGGTCTGCGTTCCGCGCACGTTGTAGGCCGTCCGGGCGGCGGCGTCACTCCCCAGGTCGAGGTCGAGCGCGAGGTGGACCACGACGTCCGCGCCCCGCAGCTTGTCGGCGATCGCCGGGTCGCGGACGTCGAGGATGTGCCATTGCGCCGCGTCGCACTCGCCTCGCCGCTCGTCGACGGCGACGACCTGCTTGATCTCCTCCGACGCGGCGAGCCGCTCCGTGAGCAGCGCGCCCACCCCGGTCGCCGCGCCGGTCACGGCGACGACGGGCCCGCGGGCCCCGGCCCGGGGCGAAGGGTTTCGCGCTGCGCGAACCTGCGGATCTGGGGAACTCACCAGGTGTCTCCAGCGGTTGTCATGGCATACGGGCGCGAGTGACGCGTACGTACCAGGTGGCATCCATCCTGCCGCAGCGCAGGAGTCGGCGAAGCACCGAGGCCCGATCGAGCCGGGGTGTCTACGCTGGGTGGTGTTGCAGGGCAGTCGCCGCCGGCCGCAAACCGGTGGCCTTACCAGCCGAGGAACCCCGTGAGTGACACCCCATTCGGATTCGGCCTTCCGCCGGAGGAGCCGGAAGACGGCGACGAGGGCAAGAAGAAGGACTCGCAGAGCGGCGGTGGTCAGGGACAGGCCAACCCGTTCGGCTTCGGCGGGCTGCCCGGCGCAGGCGGCTTCGGCGCCCCCGGCGCGGACAACCCGCTCGCCGCGATGTTCGGTTCGCTGAACCCCAACGACCTGGGGGCCGCGTTCCAGCAGCTCGGTCAGATGCTCTCGTACGAGGGCGGCCCGGTGAACTGGGACATGGCCAAGCAGATCGCCCGCCAGACGGTCGCCCAGGGCACCTCCGACGGCGTCAAGGACTCCAGCGTCGGTCCGTCCGAGCGCACCGCCGTGCAGGAGGCCGTCCGCCTGGCCGACCTGTGGCTCGACGACGCCACATCGCTGCCGTCGGGCGCCGCCTCAGCCGTGGCGTGGTCCCGCGCGGAGTGGGTCGAGGCGACCCTGCCCGCGTGGAAGGAGCTCGTGGACCCGGTCGCCGAGCGCGTCGGCGCGGCCATGGGCGACGTCCTGCCGGAGGAGATGCAGGCCATGGCAGGCCCGCTGATCGGCATGATGCGCTCCATGGGCGGCGCGATGTTCGGCTCGCAGATCGGCCAGGCCGTGGGCGTGCTCGCGGGAGAGGTCGTCGGCTCGAGCGACATCGGTCTGCCGCTCGGTCCGGCCGGGCGCGCCGCGCTGCTGCCGGTGAACATCGAGGCCTTCGGCAAGGACCTGGGCGTCGGCAAGGACGAGGTGCGGCTCTACCTGGCGCTGCGCGAGGCCGCCCACCAGCGCCTCTTCGCCCATGTGCCGTGGCTGCGCTCGCATCTGTTCGGCGCGGTCGAGGGGTACGCGCGGGGGATCAAGGTCGACACCGCCAAGCTGGAGGACGTGGTCGGGCAGTTCGACCCGAACAATCCCGAGCAGCTGCAGGAAGCGCTCCAGCAGGGCATGTTCCAGCCGGAGGACACCCCGGCGCAGAAGGCGGCCCTGGCCCGTCTGGAGACGGCTCTGGCGCTCGTCGAGGGCTGGGTGGACGCCGTGGTGCACGCCGCTGCGAAGCCGCGCCTGTCGTCCGCCGACGCGCTGCGTGAGACCCTGCGCCGCCGCCGGGCCACGGGCGGTCCGGCCGAGCAGACGTTCGCGACGCTGATCGGCCTGGAGCTGCGCCCGCGCCGTCTGCGCGACGCCTCCCGCCTGTGGGCCTCGCTGACGGACGCGCGCGGGGTCGACGGCCGGGACGCCCTGTGGGCCCACCCGGACATGCTGCCCACGGCCTCCGACCTGGACGACCCGGACGGCTTCGTGCACCGCGAGCAGATGGACTTCTCGGAGCTGGACAAGATGCTCGGCGAGGCGGCCAGCGGCGGCCTCGGCGACGGGCCGAACCTGAAGAAGGACGACGCCGCGGACGACGGGGACGACTCCAGGGGCGACGACGCCAAGTGAGCCTGCACGACGACGCGGTCCTCGTCCTGAAGGGGTACGAGGAGCAGGAAGAGCTGTGCCGGATGTATCTGGACCATCTGGCGGCCCATCCCGACGGCGTGTGGAAGTCCTGCGCGGACGGGCACATCACGGCGAGTGCGCTGGTGATCGACCCGGAGCGTGGCCGGGTGCTGCTCACGCTGCACAGGAAGCTGCGGATGTGGCTGCAGACGGGCGGTCACTGCGAGCCGGTCGACGCGACGCTCGCGGGCGCGGCGCTGCGGGAGGGGACGGAGGAGTCGGGCGTGCCGGGGCTGAGCCTGCTGCCCGGCGGTCCGGTGCGCCTGGACCGGCATCACACGCCCTGCGCCTGGCACTACGACGTCCAGTACGCGGCGCTCGCCCCGGCCGGGGCGGTGGAGAGCATCAGCGGCGAGTCCCTGGACCTGCGCTGGTTCGCCTACGACGAGGTGGGGAGCGTGGCCGACGCGTCGGTCGTGCGTCTGCTGGAGGCGGCCCGCGCGCGACTGTGACGGGACGGGTAAGGGGCGACCCCCGGGTGATCGCCCCTTACCTCTGCGTGCGGCGGTCGGGTCAGCTCCAGACGTTGCCCTGGTTCTGTCCCCGCGCCCCCTGCTGGCCCATGCCGTACTGCGCGGCGATACCCGACCCGAACTGGGCGTTCTGCGGCGGCAGCAGCTCGCTGGGCTGGACCAGCGCGTAGCCGGCGCCCATGAAGCTGAGCTCCCAGCCCTCACCGGTGTTGCCGCGCCGCCGCCAGACCCCGGAGGAGTGCGTCTGCGCCTGCATCTGCACCCGCAGTCCGGTGGACCAGGCCACGATGGCGTCGGCGTCGCAGTTGACGTACTTGTCCGGGGTGACCTGCATCATCAGCGGCGCGCCCGAGGTCATCAGGGCGACCTTGCCGCGGCCGGTGATGTTGAGCTGGTACTTCCCCGAGCCGGAGATGCCGTAGAGGCTGTCGACGGCGATGACTTCGTGGTGCAGCGAGGAGTCCATGGCCAGCACATAGCTGCTGTCCACGGTCAGCCCGTCCTGCTCCACGTCCATCACGTGGATGTGCTGGGCGAGGTTGGCGAGGTACACGGTGCCCTGGCCGTGGCAGCGCATCAGGCTGAGGCCCTCGCCCGTCTGGGCACGCGCGCGTCCCTGCTGGTTGCTCTGGTACTCGGCGTCGAACTCCATGAGGCCCTGGTAGGCGACCATCGTCCCCTTGCGGGCGAGGATGTCGTCGTGGCCCTCCAGGGTGACCCGGAGCATCTGCTTGTTCTGCAGACTCCAGCGGTCCTGGGTCTGCGAGTCGTTGTGTGCGAAAAGTGAGCTCTGCATGGTGTTTCCGGCTCCCCCTCAGCCCCGTACCCGGAGGCGGTCGGTGCTGTCCTCGCTGGGCTGGACGACGACGATGCCCTGGCCGGAGAAGGCCATCTGGTAGGCCTCGCCGCTGCCCCGGCCGATGAGCGACTGCGCCTTGAAGCTGCGCTTGCCCTTCACCTTGAGGTTCGGGGACCAGGCGACGAGCGCGTCGGGGTCGACGTACGTCTCGTCCTCGCCGCCGCCGCAGTCGACGACGATCGGCTTGCCCCGGGAGGTCAGCGCGACCCAGCCCTGTCCGGAGATCTTGGTGTTCCACAGCCCCTGGCCGGCGAACTTCGCGAGACCCTTGACGCGCTCGACGCCCCAGGTCAGGTGCGCGTCGAAGGCGAGCAGGTTGGTGGCGTTGACGGAGATGCCGTCGCCGTTGAGGTTGATGACGACGACGTTCGCCCCGTAGTCGGCGAGGTAGAGCAGACCGTCGCCGGTGCACTTCATGAGGGGCGCGCCCTCGCCGGTCATCCAGTCGCGGGCGATCTGGCGTACGGCCGGCGGGTTGGGCTCGTACTGGACGAAACCCTCGTAGGCGACCATCGAGCCCACGCGCGCGAAGAGGTCGTTACCGGTCTGCATGGCGACCTTCAGCATGTGGTTGCCGTGGTTCTCCATGCGGGCGGTGACGGGTGCGGGCGCGTAGCCCGCGAGCGGCTGGTTCATGACGGGCTCCCTCAGACCTCGTACGGCTGGACGACGATGAAGTTGCCGGGAGCGCCCCGGAACTGGAGGTTGACGCTCTCTCCGGTGTCGCCCGGGTAGGCGTTGCGGCGCATCCGCACCTGGCTGGAGACGACCACCTGGGAGGCCGCCGACCAGGCGACTACGGCGTTGCAGTCGGCGAACGTGGTGGGCGTCACCGGCAGGACCACGGGGGTGCCGTGCGTCTTCACGACGATCGTGCCGGCGCCCTGGAACTGCATGGTGAACAGCGCGCCGCCGGGGATGCCGTGCCCCTCGATGCGACGGACCTCGTACTGGAGGCTCTCGTCGAAGGCGAGGACGTTCTCGGCGGAGACGCAGATCGCGTCGCCCTGGAGCTCGATGGGGTGCACATGGGTGGAGTTCTCGGCGAGGAACACCTGTCCCTGGCCGGTGCAGCGCATCAGCTGCATCTCCTGGCCGGTGGCGTTGCCGACGATCCGGCCGGCGAACCCGGCGCCCTTGTAGCTGAAGTCGACCTTGCCCTGGTAGAGGACCATGCTGCCCTGGCGGGCGAGGACGGGCTGGCCGCCGATGCCGAGGTCGACCCGGATCATCTTCCTGTTCTGCTGGGTCCAGCGCTGCCCGGTGGGCGTCTCCTTGAACTGCTGGAGCGCCGACGCCACGCCGGCGCCGCCCTGGGGCGCGCCCTGCGGCACGCCGTAGGCCTGCTGGCCCGGGACCTGCCCGAAGGGGGGCTGCTGACCGTAGCCGGGCGGCGGGGTCGGCTGTCCGTAGCCGGGCGGAGCCTGAGGGGCCTGCGGGACCGGGGGCTGCTGTCCGTAGCCGGGGGGCATCGGCGCGGTCGGCGCGGGGCCCTGGCCGTACGGCTGGGGCTGCGGCGGCTGACCATAGGGAGCCGGGGCGGGGGCGGGCGGCGGGACGTGGCCGCCGGGAGGGACCAGGGGCGCGACGATGGTCGGCGCGGCGTGCACCGGGGGCGCCGGGGCCGGGGGCGGGGTCGCGCCGGGCGGGGGCGCGAAGCCCTGCGCGGCGGGCTGCGGCTGCTGAGGCGCGGGTGCCGGAGCGGGGGGCGCGCCGAAGGCGGGCGGGGCGAAACTCGGAGCGGCGCCGGTCTGCGGCTGCTGCGGCGCGGCGGGCGCCTCCTCCTCCGCGACCTCTCCGCCGAAGTTCTTCAGCAGCGCTTCCAGACCGCCGTCGAAGCCCTGGCCGACGGCGGCGAACCGCCATACGTCCTTGAGGTAGAAGTCGCCCAGCATCACGGCCCGCTCGCTGGTGAACTCGGAGCCGTTGAACGCGTAGCGGGCCACCTCCTCACCGCCCGCGACGATGCGCAGGTAGCCGGGGTTGATCTGCGACATCTGCCCGGCGCCGTCCAGCGTCGCCGTGAAGGACAGCTTCTGGATCTGCGGCGGGATCCGGTCGAGGGTGATGCGGAAGGACTCCGTGTCGCCCGCCTGCGCGCCCAGGAGCTGGATGGACTCCTCGGGGGACTTGGGCTGGTTGAAGAAGACGAAGTACCGGTCGTCCGAGAGACGCTCGTCGGCGTCGAGACCGAAGCAGCTGATGTCGAAGGTCAGGCCGGGGGCGGTGATCTGCACGCCTACGTACAGATCGGTACCCGCCGTGAGGTCACTGATCCTGGCCTTGTGGCCGCGTTGGAATTCCCTGGGCATGCGTAACGACCGTCCCCCATCCGGATTGCGAGTGCGTCGCGTCAGGCTAACGGCAAAGTCCGACAACGCACGATGTCGGTACAGAGCCGGTACACAAGCGACGTCACAGGACGCCCGCGAGGTTCACCCCACGCGCGCCGCAGGTCACTCCCCGTTTGTATCCGGCGGGTGGGGCAGGCGTTCCGCCGCGACGACGCCCTCGAGGTAGCCCCGGGCGCGCTCGGTGCGCGGGTAGGCCTCCAGCAGCCGCCAGAAGTCGGGGCCGTGGCCCGGCACGAGCAGATGCGCGAGCTCATGGGCGAGGACGTAGTCGATGACGTACTCGGGCATGCCCTTCAGGCGGTGCGACAGCCGGATGCTGCCCTCGGCCGGTGTGCACGAGCCCCAGCGGGTGTTCTGGTTGGTCACCCAGCGCACCGAGGCGGGCCGGGCCCGGCCGCCGAAGCACTGGGCCGACAGGCGCTCGGCGCGTTCGGCGAGCTCCGCGTCGCCGGGCACGCGCCGGCTCTCCTGCGCGGCGAGCTTGTCGAGCATGACCGTCACCCAGCGTTGCTCCTCGGCCTCGGACATCCGGGCAGGGATGAGCACGATGGTGCGATCGCCCTCGCGGTACGCGGAGACCGTCCGACGTCGCCGGGCGCTTCTGCGGACCTCGATCGGGCTCGCCCCCGAGCCGCTCGGCGGCGGGCTCGTCGTGCTGCGCTGTGGTGGTCCGGCGCGGTGCAGGGGGTCGGCGGGCACGCCCCGACGTTACCCGTTGCCCAGGGGGGAAGTCCCGACTCCGGGTCGGGTGGGTTCCGATCCGACCTGCTGCTTTTGCCTCGTACGACGCATTTATACGACGAATTCACGTGCCTGTGGACAACTTTCGGCGGGGCTCAGGCGGGCCCGGCATGCTGGCAGTCGTCGGCGGAGCGAGGACACCCCACGCCCCGCTCCGTCGACATGACGGGGAGTTTTCCAGGCATACGGGGGCCTTCGATGCATCCGACGGTGAAACCCGCGCTCCGGCGCGGCTGGCGCGACCTCAACACGGTGCAGTTCGGCATGACGCCGGCGCACGCACTGACACTCGGCCCGGTGGACACGGCCACGGGCAGCTTCCTCGACCTGCTGGACGGCACCCGCGGGCTCCCCCTGTTGCGGGAGGAGGGCCGCCGGATGGATCTGCCCGACGGCCATGTCGACCGGCTGGTCGAGCGGCTGGCCCGGGCGGGGCTGCTCGACGACGCACACGGCGGCGGGCCGCAGGCCTGCGCCCTGCGGGAGAGGAAGGACGTGATGGACCGGCTGCGGCCCGATCTTGCCGCACTGTCCCTCGTCACCTCGCAGCCGGGTGACGCCGTCGAGCACCTGGCCGCCCGGCGCGGGATGCGGGTGCAGGTGCGCGGCGCGGGCCGGGTGGGCGCGGCGCTGGCGGCGCTGCTGTCGGGCGCGGGCGTCGGCGCGGTGGACGTGCGTGACGGCGGAAGGGTGGAGCCGGGCGACGTCACGCCCGGCGGGCTGCCCGCCGAGGCGGTCGGCGAGCGTCGGGACGAGGCGGCCGGCCGCGTCGTGCGCCGGGCCGCCCCCGGCCGGCCGCCCCGGCGGAGCGGGAACTCCCCCACCGAGGACACCCCTGGCTTCTCCCTGGTGATCCTCGCCCCGCGGGACGACGTGTCCGTGCACGCGCCCGCCCCCTCCGCGGCGGAGTCGCTGATCGCCTCGGGCACCCCGCATCTGTACGCCGGCGTCGTCGAGGGCACGGGCGTCGTGGGCCCGCTCGTCCTGCCGGGCGAGACGGGTTGCGCGGGCTGTCTGCACCAGGAGCGCACCGACCGGGACCCGGCGTGGCCGCGGCTGGTCGCCCAGTGGCACTCCGGTCACCGGCGCACGGCGCGCGCCTGTGATGTGACGCTGGCCACGACGGTGGCCGGGCTGGCCGCCGCCCACGCGCTCGCCTTCCTCGACGGCCGCGCCCCGTCGAGCGTGGGCGCTCGGTGGGAGGTCTCGGCACCCGCGCTCCAGTGGCACTCCCGGCCGGTGTGGGCACACTGGGCCTGCCCATGCGGGGCCGCGGAGAAAGGTAAGCGGGAACACACCTCCGAGGAGGGGGGTTCGCACGCGACAATGGGAGAGCAACGGCATTCGACGGAGTTACGCGGTACGACGGACACCGCGCGGCTGGCTGGGACTTGGAGGGCGCATGTCTGATCTTCCCCGGAAGGCGGTCACCCGGACCGCCAAGCTCGCCGCGCTTCCGCTCGGCTTCGCCGGGCGCGCCACCTGGGGTCTGGGCAAGCGGATCGTGGGCGAGTCCGCGGAGATCGTCGGCCGCGAGCTGCAGCAGCGCACCGCGGAGCAGCTCTTCAAGGTGCTGGGCGAGCTGAAGGGCGGTGCGATGAAGTTCGGACAGGCCCTGTCCGTCTTCGAGTCGGCCCTGCCCGAGGAAGTGGCCGGCCCTTACCGCGCGGCCCTCACCAAGCTCCAGGACGCGGCGCCGCCGATGCCGACCCGCACCGTGCACGCCGTGCTCACGGAACACCTCGGCGAGGACTGGGCCGGGCTGTTCCTGGAGTTCGACGACAAGCCCGCCGCGGCGGCCTCGATCGGCCAGGTGCACCGAGGGGTGTGGCACGACGGCCGGGAGGTCGCGGTCAAGGTCCAGTACCCCGGGGCCGGCGAGGCCCTGCTGTCCGACCTGAACCAACTCAGCCGCTTCGCACGCCTGTTGGGCCCGCTCATCCCGGGCATGGATGTGAAGCCGCTGATCGCCGAGTTGCGCGACCGGGTCTCGGAGGAGCTGGACTACGGTCTGGAGGCGCAGGCCCAGGAGGCCCACGCGGAGGAGTTCGCCGGCGATCCCGACGTCGTGGTGCCGGCGGTGGTCCATCAGTGCGACCAGATCCTGGTCACCGAGTGGATCGACGGCGTTCCCCTGTCCGAGGTGATCTCCGAGGGCACCCAGGAGCAGCGTGACCGTGCCGGCCAGCTGCTGTCGCGCTTTCTCTTCTCCGGCCCGGCGCGCACCGGCCTGCTGCACGCCGACCCGCACCCCGGCAACTTCCGTCTGCTGCCCGGCGGGCCGGAGGGTGAGGACGACTGGCGGTTGGGCGTACTGGACTTCGGCACGGTGGACCGGCTCACGGGCGGCCTGCCGGACCCGATCGGCGAGTCCCTGCGCATGACCCTGAACGGCGACGCGGAGGCGGTCTACGAACTCCTCCGCGCGGAGGGCTTCGTCAAGGACACCATCGAGCTCGACCCCGACGCGGTCCTCGACTACCTCCTGCCGATCATCGAACCGGCCCGCGCGGAGGAGTTCACCTTCACCCGCGGCTGGATGCGCAGTCAGGCGGCCCGGATAGCCGACCCCCGCTCTCCCGCCCACCAGCTGGGCAAACAGCTCAACCTGCCGCCGGCGTACCTGCTGATCCACCGGGTGACCCTCAGCACGATCGGCGTGCTGTGCCAGCTCGGCGCGACGGTACGGCTGCGGGACGAACTGGAGGACTGGCTGCCGGGGTTCCTCTTGGAGGAGGAGCTGGAGGCCGCGGAAGACCTGGCGTCCCGGGAGGCGGAGGACCCCTTGGTAGAGGACGCGGTGGCGGAGGCCTGAGCCGCGGACAGGGACTCCTGCCCGCCTGTGAGATACCTCACCACCAGTCGGAGTCGAGCCGTCCTTCGATCGCCCGGAGGTTCTCCCGGGCGCAGGTCTCGCAGAAGTGACGGCGGACGCCGTTCTCCACGGAACACGTCCAGGTGACCGGCGGCGGATCCGCGGCCAGGGCTCCGCAGCGGCCGCACACCACGGGCAGGGGCTCCACCGGTGAACCGTCTCGGTCGCCGTCTTCGGTCGGACTCGCCATGCCCAGGACGATACGCCGCGGCTCCGGATGGGGCGCACAGCGCACCGCGGGGCCGGTCCGTTCGGACGGACCGGCCCCGCGGGGAGAGCTTCGCCTCCCTCTCGGGAGGCCACCGCTTCAGGTGTGTGCGGTTACTGCATCACGGCCATGGCGAGCGCCCGGCGGGCGCGCATCGAGGCGCGCTCGGCCCGACGCTGCATCCGGCGAGCGGCGACCAGGCGCACGGCCTGACGCTCCCGCTCGACCTCGTGCAGGCGGTCGTGCATATGCGCACGAGCCAGGGCTTCTGGGATGAGTTGCATCTCGCGTGTCCTGTTCTGACGCGAGTCGTACGCGCCGGTGGTGATCGGGAGGTCTTCGGTCGCGGAGCCTGCGGGCTCGCTGGTGAACGGCTTCATCGGGGCCTGCTTCTTGGGGTCTTGCGTGAGGGGACGGTCGATTGTTCCTGCGGTGTTCATGCCGTGACCGGGTTCTTGCGCGGGCGACCACGCGGCCGCTTGCGGGCGACGACGACACCCTGGACGAACAGCTCGCCACCCCAGACGCCCCAGGGCTCACGCCGCTCCTTCGCGCCGGCGAGGCAGGCCTCCATCAGCGGGCAGGTGCGGCACAGGGACTTGGCGTACTCGACGTCGGCCGGCGTCTCGGCGAAGAAGACCTCCGGGTCGTAGGAACGGCAGGGGACGGGCACGCCGAGGTTCTCGATGGCGTCGTCGAGCGCGGTGAGCGCCGTGAGCGGGGTCAAGGTGGAGTCCTCCGTGAGGCCGGGCGGGGTGATCGTTTCGGAAGGCGGTACGGACGGGGCGTGCGCTTCGAGTTGCACGGTTCGTCTTCCTCGTCTGGTCGGTCCGGCCCTGTGGGACCGGGTGTCGGCTGGGTACCGGGTTCTTTTCTTGTCCCGAGGCCCCTTCGCTCCGTCGTCCCCGTTCGGGGAAAACAGAAGGGCCGCGGATCCCGGGTGGGGTTCCGCGGCCCTGAAGGCGCCGGCCTGATCGAAGATCAGGCTGGATCACTCCAGGGTTCTGGCCCACGGAAGGCCCACATCAGGTGGTGCTGCGTCGTCTGCTTGCGGAATCCGGCACCGGTCGCCGCGAAGGCATAGGCATGGGCCTGTGCCTCTACTGCTTCCAGTGCCTTGGTCGGTCGCTCATTGCGCTCACGGCCGAGAAGACTCACGGGCGAGACAGAGGCGGACGCCGGCCGGTCGGCGCGAATGCCGGACAGACCGGTGCCCAGGACCGAGGCGCCGAGCATGCACGTGGAGACGACCGAGCGATCGGTCAGTTTGGCGGTGGAGCTGCGGTTGATGATGATCACTGGAATCGCCTCCTCTCGGCGTCTCGGGGGACCGGGGTGAGCCGGTCCGACGGATATGCAAGTACAACACGGAATCAGGGCCTTCGAGAAGGCCGCCGTTCCGGTGTCTAAGAACCTATGGGGATTGCCGGGGCATGCGCAAACTATTTTTCCGACGAGTTCGGATCAATCTTCGGCCGCCCCTCCCTCAGTCCCCTTCGTCACCCTCCACCACGTCCTGGCCTGCACATATGGCCAGGACGTCGGTTCCGTAGCGGTGCAGCTTGCGCACACCGACCCCTGGGATCCGGGCCAGTTCGCCCTCCTCGTCGGGGACTGCCTCGGCGATCGCCATCAGCGTCTTGTCGGTGAAGACGCAGAACGCCGGCTGGCCGGCGCGCCTCGCCTGGACCGCCCGCCAGTCCCGCAGCCGCTCGTACAGCCCCTCGTCCATGTCGGAGGGGCAGTCCTCGCAGCGCATCAGCTTCATCTCGCCGGCGTCGGTCAGGGTGCGCCCGCAGACCCGGCAGCGGGCCGGGGTGCGCTGTGTCCGGCGCGGGGCCTGGCCGGCGCCCGCGGCGAGGCCCGGGAACCCCCGCTCGACGCCTCCGACGCCCCCCGCGCCCCCACGGCCCACGGCGGCGCCCGAACCGGGACGGAGACCGTCGAGGAAGCGGCTCGGGCGGCGGCTCGGGCGGCCGCCCGGTGAGCGGGAGAGCGCCCACGAGATGTGCAGCCGCGCGCGGGCCCTGGTGACGCCGACATAGAGCAGGCGGCGCTCCTCCTCGATCTGCTCGTCGGTCCTGGCGTAGGTGATCGGCATCATGCCCTCCGCCACGCCGACCAGGAAGACGACGTCCCACTCCAGCCCCTTGGCGGAGTGCAGGGACGCCAGGGTGACGCCCTGGACGGTCGGGGCGTGCTGGGCGCTCGCCCGCTCGTCGAGTTCGGCGACCAGGTCGGCGAGGGTCGCCCCGGGCCGGGCCGCGGCGAAGTCCTGCGCCAGGTTGACCAGCGCCGCCAGGGACTCCCAGCGCTCTCTGACGGCCCCGGAGCCGGCCGGGGGCTGTGTGGTCCAGCCTTCGCCGGAGAGGACGGCACGCACCTGCGAGGGCAGGTCGACGGCGTCCTCGAGGAGCGTGTCGTTGCCGCCGAACCGGGCCGCACCGCGCAGGGCGACACCCGCCTTGCGCACCTCGGGCCGGTCGAAGAAGCGCTCGGCGCCGCGCAGCTGGTACGGGATGCCGCGGTCGGCGAGGGCCTGCTCGTAGGTCTCCGACTGGGCGTTGGTGCGGAACAGGACGGCGATCTCCGCGGCCGGGGTCCCGGCGTCGAGGAGCTCGCGGATACGGCGGGCCGCGCCCTCGGCCTCGGCGGGCTCGTCGGCGTACTCGGCGTAGCCCGGCTCGGGTCCGGGAGCGCGCTGGGAGACCAGCTCCAGCCGGTGGTCGGCGGCTCGGCCGCGGGCCTGGGCGAGCAGACCGTTGGCGAGGTGGACGACCTGGGGGGTGGAGCGGTAGTCGCGGACCAGTTTGACGACGGTCGCGCCGGGATGACGGGTGCGGAAGTCGAGCAGGTGGTCGGGGGTGGCGCCGGTGAAGGAGTAGATCGTCTGGCTGGCGTCCCCGACCACGCACAGGTCGTCCCGGTCGCCGAGCCACAGTTCGAGCAGGCGCTGCTGGAGCGGGCTGACGTCCTGGTACTCGTCGACCACGAAGTGCTGGTACTGGGCGCGGACCTGCTCGGCGATGTCGTGCCGGTCCTGCAGCACCGCGACGGTGAGCAGCAGGACGTCCTCGAAGTCGATGACGGCGCGCTCGCGCTTGAGATTCTCGTAGGCGGCGTAGAGCTGGGCGATCTCGGCGGGGTCGCGGGGGGCCTCACGGCCCGCTTTGACGGCGGCGAGGGCGTAGTCGGCGGGGACGGTCTGGGTGACCTTGGACCACTCGATCTCCGCGGTGACGTCCCGCAGCTCGCCGCGGTCGAGCCGGACACGGCAGGCGGCGGCCGCGTCGGCGACGAGCTGCACCTTGCGGTCGACGAGCCGGGGCAGGGAGCCGCCGATCGCTTTCGGCCAGAAGTACTGCAGCTGCCGAAGCGCCGCGGAGTGGAAGGTGCGGGCCTGAACGCCCTGGGCGCCGAGCTGGCGGAGCCGGCCGCGCATCTCGCCGGCGGCCCGGTTGGTGAAGGTGACGGCGAGCACGCTGGAGGGCTGCAGGATGCCGGCGCGCACCCCGTAGGCGATGCGGTGGGTGATGGCCCGGGTCTTGCCCGTGCCGGCTCCGGCCAGCACGCACACCGGACCGTGCAGGGCGGTGGCGACCTCGCGCTGCTCGGGGTCGAGCCCGTCGAGCACCGCGTCGGCCGAGTCCGGGGCCTGCGGGAACAGGGTGGAGTGCGTTGCTGCTGTCACACCGCCATGCTGCCAGGTCGGCGGAGACGGGCGGGACGGTTGTCCACAGGCGGGCCCTCGCAGTCGTACTAATGACGGCGGACGTTCCTGCTGACGACGGCCGACGTCCCCGCTGACGACGGCGGACGTTCCTGCCGGGAATGGCGGCCCCGTCGGCCGCGTTCCCCCTAGGACCGCCCGTCCCCCGACCGCCGAAGGAGCATGAGAGACATGCTGGGCACTGTGACGATGTACAGCACCACGTGGTGCGGCTACTGCCAGCGGCTGAAGAAGCAGCTGGACCGCGAGGGCATCGCGTACACCGAGATCAACATCGAGCAGGACCCGGAGTCCGCGGCGTTCGTGGAGAAGGCGAATGGCGGAAACCAGACCGTGCCGACGGTTCAGGTCTTTCCCACCGGCGGTGGGGCTGAGGTCGTCATGACGAACCCGAGCCTCGCCCAGGTGAAGCAGGCGCTCAGCGCCTGACCCTCGCGGGACGCAGCCCCCGACCGGCCGCTGACGCCGGTCGGGGGCTTTGTGCTCCCCTGGCGGAGCCCCAGGTTCAGAGCGCGAGCACAGGCCGAGTGGAGAAGTCCTCGGAGAGGTCCTCACCGTCCGGGCCGTACACGAACTCGACCATGGACGGATTGCGGTTGGCGGTGGCCAGGGGCAGCCATGCCAGCATGTGGCCGTAGCCGCCGCACACCGACTCGCCGCCGTCTCCGCCGTGGACCGCTGTGCCGTCGCCCGTCAGCTCCGTGCGGTAGGTGTCGTAGGCGATGCGCAGGCCGAAGGCGTTCAGCTGGTTCTGCGGGCCGGTACGGTCCCCGTAGGGGATGCGGTCGAGAGGGCAGTCGTTCCCCCACCGGAACAGGGTGTCCGCCCCAGCTCCACAGGCGTGCTCCCATTCGTCCGGGCTCGGCATCCGCAGCCCACGCGCCGCGAGAACAGCCGGCGTGTCGGCAGGCGACTCGGTCAGGTTCTCGTCCTCCACCGCCATGAGGACGGTGGCCAGGACGACGCTCCGGCGGGGGCTGAGCACCTGCGCGAGGTGAGCCCGCAGGTCGGGTCCGTGGCCGAAGCCCTGTTCCAGGCTCTCGGCATAGTCGGCGGTCTGCTGCGGGGTCGGTTGCCAGCTGTCCAGGTCGAAGCCGAGGGACACCGGCCCCCCGGGTATCAGAGCGAATTCCTGCCCCTTCCGCTCGATCCGGACGCGATGGAACGGGGCGCCGAGGTGCTCTGTGGTCTCGATGAGGGTCACCCGACCGTCCACCGAGCCGGCGGCCTCCTCGGCGACGCGGCGCGCGGTGGACGGTTCGAAGGATCGCCACTGGTCGAACGTGAGATCAGCGAGAGACATGGACCGCAGTGTCGCACTCGGGTCTGACACGACTCGGGCGGCCGTCCCGGTGTGGGGCGGCCGCCCTTTCGTCGTGTCGGGCGCGGTCAGACGAGGCTGCGGGTCGGGAGGGGCTTGCCGTACCAGAGCTCGATCAGTCGGGCCGCGATGGAGATGCCGTAGGGGGGCAGCACGTCGCCGGACTCGAAGGCGGCGCCGAGCTCGTCACGGGAGAACCAGCGGGCCTCGTGGATCTCGTCGCCGTCGACGTGGATGTCGGTGGACGTGGCACGGGCCATGAAGCCGAGCATGAGACTGGACGGGAAGGGCCAGGGCTGGCTGGCGACGTACTCGACCTGGCCGACGGTGACGCCGGCCTCCTCGAAGACCTCGCGGCGCACGGACTGCTCGATGGACTCGCCGGGCTCGACGAAACCGGCGAGGGTCGAGAAGCGGCCCTCGGGCCAGTGCACCTGGCGGCCCAGGAGAATGCGGTCCTTCTCGTCCGTGACGGCCATGATCACCGCCGGGTCGGTGCGCGGGTAGTGCTCGGCGCCGCAGGCGGGGCAGCGGCGGATGTGCCCGGCGGCGGCGATCACCGTGCGCTCGCCGCAGCGGGAGCAGAAGCGGTGGGTGCGCTGCCAGTTCTCCAGGCCCACGGCGTGCACCATCAGGCCCACGTCGCGCGGCGACAGCAGCAGGCCCGCCTCGCGCAGACCGGCCGGACGCGCGGACTGGTCGATACGGCCGGGCAGCGCGTCCTTCTGGAGGGCGAAGTAGCTGACGCCGTCGTCGTCCGTCCCGAGGAAGTAGCGGTGCGCCTCGGTGAGGGGCGCCTCGAACGACGGGGTCATGACGAGTTCGGTGCGGCCGTCGGACGTCTCGTCGATGAGGACCTGGCCTCCGGAGACGACGAAGCAGCGGGTCGTGGGGTGGCTCCACGCCGCGGCGAGCCAGGCCTCGTCGAGCCGGTGGTGGGCGGCCCGGTCCACGCCGCTCGGCGCGGTGAGCGAGATGGGTCGATCGGCGTTCTGGTCGGTCCAGGTGGTCACGGGTACTTCCAACTCCCCCGGTGGAACGGATGTTTCTGCGGGCGGTTCAGCGGGATGTACGGCAGGGGGCGACCGGTCGTGGAGCGATGCGGTGCGGGGCTGCTGCTTCAGTGTGCGCCGCGCGTGCGTTCGCTCCGGGCCGGTCGGGGTCGTCAGGGCGCATGACGCCAGTGCGCGGCGAGGTCGCTCCACAGGTGTGCGGCGGTCTCGACGCCCTTGAGGAGGAGGTCCAGCTCGACCTTCTCGTTGGGCGCGTGCCAGCCGTCCGAGGGGACGGAGACGCCCAGGAAGAGCACCGGGGCGCCGAGGACCTCCTGCAGGTCGGCGGCCGGTCCTGAGCCGCCCTCACGGGTGAAGCGGACGGGCTTGTCGAAGGCCTGGCCCATGGCGCGGACCACGGACCGCAGAGCGGGGTGGTCCAGCGGGGTCAGGCAGGGGCGGGTGGCCGGGCTGAACGCGATCTCGTACCGGATGCCGGCGGGCGCCTGCTCGGCGACCCAGGCGCGGACGGCCTTCTCGACGTGGTCCGGGTCCTGGCCGGCGACGAGCCGGAAGGACAGCTTCACGAAGGCCGAGGACGGGATGATCGTCTTGCTGCCGGGTCCCTGGTAGCCGCCGCCGATGCCGTTGACCTCGGCCGTGGGGCGGGCCCAGATCCGCTCCAGGGTGGTGTGCCCGGCCTCCCCGTGGGCGGCGTGCGACCGGGCGGTGCGCAGCCACCGGTCCTCGTCGAAGGGCAGCTCGGCGAAGAGCTCCCGCTCGCGGTCGGTGAGCTCGACGACGCCGTCGTAGAAGCCGGGGACGGCCACGCGCGCGTGCTCGTCGTGCAGGCCGGCGACGAGGCGGGCGATCGCGGTCGCCGGGTTGGGCACCGCCCCGCCGAAGGAGCCGGAGTGGATGTCCTGGTCAGGGCCGAGGAACCGGATCTCGCACTCGGCGAGGCCGCGCATTCCGGTGCAGACCGTGGGAGTGCCCTCGGACCACATGCCGGTGTCGGAGACGATCACGGCGTCCGCGGCGAGACGCGCGGCCCGCTCTTCCACGAGGGCCCGGAAGTTCGGGGAGCCGGACTCCTCCTCGCCCTCGATCAGCAGCTTGAGGTTGACGGCCGGCGCGGTGCGTCCGGTGGCGGCGAGGTGGGCGCGGACGCCGAGGGTGTGGAAGAAGACCTGTCCCTTGTCGTCGGCCGCCCCGCGCGCGTGGAGGCGGTTTCCGCGGACGACGGGTTCGAAGGGGTCGGTGTCCCAGCCGTCCTCGCGGGCGGCGGGCTGCACGTCGTGGTGGCCGTAGACCAGGACGGTGGGCGCCTGCGGATCGCCGGAGGGCCACTCCGCGTAGACGGCCGGCGCGCCCGGCGTCGGCCAGACCTCGGCGATCGGGAAGCCGGTCTCCATGAGCTTGGCCGCGAGCCAGTCCGCGCTGCGCCGTACGTCCGGAGTGTGCTCGGGCTGCGCCGACACCGACGGGATGCGCAGCCATTCGGCGAGGTCGTCGAGGAAGGCGGCGCGATGCTGCTCGACGTACGTGCGGACGGCGCTGACGGCACTGTCAACGGGATGGCTCATGGTCACGAGCCTATCGGCCCGCACCGGCGTCCTCGCCGGGCCCCGGTGCGCGGCCGACGCGCCCGGCCGGTCCGTCGCGGGCGTCGCCGGCGCCCTCCTTCCCGGTCAACAGGCGCTCCAGGGCGGGACGATCGGGCAGCCCCTCCGGTCGTACGACGTCCCCGGTGCGCACATACAGGAATGCCGCTGTGACGGATTCCACGGGCACCCCCTGCTGCTCGGCCCAGGCGAGCCGGTACAGGGCGAGCTGGAGGGGGTCCGCGGTATGGGCGCGGTGGGTCTTCCAGTCGACGATGTCGTACGTGGCCGAGTCGCCGTCGCCTTCTCTGTAGACGGCGTCGATGCGGCCCCGCACGACACGGCCCGCGAGGGCGAGCTGGAAGGGGGCCTCGATCCGGTAGGGCGTGCGGCGGGCGTACTCGGTCCGCTCGAAGGCCTCCTTGAGGGCGTCGAGGTCGTGTTCGTCGTCGATCTCGACGTCGCGGCCGGGCAGTTCGTCCGGCTCCAGCAGGGGGAGCGTCAACTCCTCGAAGCGGGCCTCCACCCAGGCGTGGAACCGGGTGCCCCGGCGTGCGGCCGGTTGCGGGGGGCGTGGCATGGGGCGCGCGAGTTCCTGTGCGAGACCGTCCGGGTCGGCGGCCAGGCGCAGGACCTGCGAGGCGGTCAGGCTCGTCGGCAGGGGGACGTCCGTGACGGTCCGGCGGGCGCGCAGCAGTTCCCCGGCGAGGGCGTCGAGGTCGCGGTCCCAGGAGGCGACGGTGCGGGCCTCCTCCGGGGTGAGGGAGTTCCGGCGGGCGCCGGACGCCTCCGGCGCCGTGCCCTGATGAGGGATCGAGGGGTGCGCGGCGGGGTGCTCGACGGGGCCCTCGAAGGGGTCGGCGTCGAAAGGATCCACGTCGGAGAGGTCCACCTCGGAGGGGTCCGCGTCGAACGGGTCCGATCCGAAGGGGTCGTCCTCGTCGTGGGGCGGCTCGTCGTCCGGCGGGGGCGGCCAGTCGGGGTCGTCGTGGGCGTCCGGGTCGTGGGCGGCAGGGGGGCGGCCGTCGTCGTGCGGGGCGAGGTCCTCGAGGTCCTCCAGGTAGGCGAGGACGGTCTCGGCGGCTGCGCGTCGGCGGGCCAGGGCGGCATCGTCCAGTGGGAGCGGCCAGACCTGGTCGACGCTCGCCCGGTGCAGCGCGGGGTTCTCCTCGTCCTCCTGCGGCGGGTCGGCCCAGACCTCGATCTCGCCGTGTCCGGCCGCGCAGTGGTCGTGCAGCGCCAGCAGGAAGCCGGACGGGCCGCGGGGCTTCTTCTGGGCGGGACCCCACCAGTGGCCGGAGCCGAGGAGCAGGGACCGCGGGCGGGTGAAGGTGACGTAGCCGAGACGGAGTTCCTCGGTGTGCTGGTGGTCCTTCATGGCCTCGTGGAAGGCCTTCATGCCGCGCGCGTCCCAGGAGGCCAGGTCGGGGAGCGTGTCGGCGTCGCCGCGCAGTGCGTGCGGCAGCACCTTGGCCTGCGCGGTCCACTTCTCGCGGCCCTGTCCGCTGGGGAAAGTCCCGCTGACCAAGCCGGGGACGGCCACCACGTCCCACTCGAGGCCCTTGGACTTGTGCGCGGTGAGCACCTTGACGGTGTTCTCGCCGCCCGGGAGGGCGTTGTCGAGGCCCTTCTCGTACTGGGCGGCGGTGCGCAGGAAGCCGAGGAAGGCCAGCAGGCTCGCCTCGCTCTCGCCGGCCGCGAAGGACGCGGCGATGTCGAGGAAGTTGGACAGCGTCTCCCGGCGGCGAGCGGCCAGGGCGTGCGGGGACGCCGAGAGTTCGACCTCGAGGCCGGTGACGGCGAGGACGCGGTGCAGGACGTCCATCAGGGGGTCGGCGAGGGAGCGGCGCAGGTCGCGCAGTTCGGCGGCGAGGCGGGCGAACCGCACGCGCGCGTCCGGCGAGAACGGCAGCCCGTCGTCGTCCCCGCCGTCGCCGCCGTACAGCGGCGTCTCCAGGAAGGTGTCCAGGGCGTCCGCGAGCGATATCACCTCGGACGGGTCCACCCCTTCGACGGCCTCGGCGAGACGCCGGTCCGGGTCGTCGTCGCCCCCGCGCGTGTGGCTGACGAGCCGCCGGGCCCGTCGGCCGAGGAGGGCGAGGTCGCGCGGTCCGATGCGCCAGCGCGGGCCGGTGAGCAGACGCACCAGGGAGGCGTTGGCGCCGGGATCCTGCAGGACCTCGCACACGGCGACCAGGTCGGCCACCTCGGGCAGGTGCAGCAGTCCGGACAGTCCGACGACCTCGACGGGGACGTCCCGGGCGACCAGCGCGCCCTGGATCTGCGCGAAGTCGGTGGCCGTCCGGCACAGGACGGCGATCTCACCGGGCGCCTTGCCGGTGCGCACCAGATGGGCGATGGAGTCGGCGATCCAGTCCATCTCCTCGGCGTGGGTGGCCAGCAGGGCGCAGCGGACGACGCCGTCGCGTTCCGCGCCGGGAGCCGGGCGCAGGGCCTCCACGCCCGCGTGCATGGCGCGCAGCGGCTCGGCGAGGCCGTTGGCGAGGTCCAGGAGGCGGCCGCCGCTGCGGCGGTTCTCGCTGAGCGACTGGCGGCGCGCCCTGCCGCCGTCGGCGTGCGCGAAGTGCTCGGGGAAGTCGTCGAGGTTGGCGACGGAGGCGCC
Source organism: Streptomyces sp. NPDC001027 (assembly GCF_040299045.1). Taxonomy (NCBI): domain Bacteria; kingdom Bacillati; phylum Actinomycetota; class Actinomycetes; order Kitasatosporales; family Streptomycetaceae; genus Streptomyces; species Streptomyces sp. NPDC001027. Next base: position 17,939 of record NZ_JBEPBI010000052.1, on the reverse strand, counting down.
GCGCCAGCCGTAGATGGCCTGGCAGGGGTCGCCGACGGCGGTCACGGGGTGGCCGGAGCCGCCGCCGAAGAGTCCGGCGAGAAGCACCCGCTGGGCGACGGAGGTGTCCTGGTACTCGTCGAGGAGGACGACGCGGAACTCGTCGCGCAGGAGCGGGCCGACCTCGGGCACCTGGGCGAGCCGGGCCGCCAGGGCGATCTGGTCGCCGAAGTCGAGCAGGTCGCGTTCGCGCTTGGCGGCCCGGTAGCGCAGCACCAGGTCGGCCAGTTCGCGTCGGGCTGCGGCTGCCTCGGGGGCCTTGCGCAGGTCGGCGTTGGTGAGTGCGACGCCGTCGAGGGTGTGCAGCAGCTCCGCGTCCCAGGCGCGCAGGTCCTCGGGGCGCACGAGGTGTTCGGCGAGTTCGCCGTCGAGCGCGAGGAGGTCGCTGATCAGGTCGGCGAAGGAGCGGGTGAGCGAGGGGTAGGGGCCGGGGGCCTCGCGCAGCACGCGCGCGGCGAGCTGGTAGCGGGTGGCGTCGGCGAGCAGGCGGGAGGTCGGTTCCAGGCCGATGCGCAGGCCGTGGTCGGCGAGCAGGCGGCCCGCGAACGCGTGGTAGGTGGAGATGACCGGCTCGCCCGGCGGGTTGTCGGGGTCGATGACGTCGGGGTCGGTGACGCCTGCTCTGACGAGGGCCTTGCGGACGCGTTCGGCGAGTTCTCCGGCCGCCTTGTTGGTGAAGGTCAGGCCGAGGACCTGTTCGGGGGCGACCTGGCCGGTGCCGACCAGCCACACCACGCGCGCGGCCATCACCGTGGTCTTGCCCGACCCGGCTCCGGCCACGATCACCTGCGGGGCGGGCGGCGCGATGACGCAGGCCGTCTGCTCCGGGGTGAACGGGATCCCGAGGAGCTCCTTGAGCTGCTCGGGATCGCTGATACGGGCGGGCATGGGGGAGAGGCTAGCGGCGGGCACTGACAGTCGATGACAAATCACCCGTCGCCGGGAGATGTCTGCAGGTCAGGACAGGTGGTGCGGTCCATCACACCGTCCGCCCCGGACCCGGCCCGGGTCCCGTTCGGCGCACGGCCCGCCCTGCGCCCGGCCCGGTCCGCCCCGCGCACGGTCCCGGCCCCCGCACACGGCCCGGTCCGCGCCTCACTCGACGACGTGGCGTCCTTCGGGCCGGGCGCTGCACGAGGCGCGGAACGCGCAGTGGGTGCACTGCTGGCCGGCGGTGGGGGTGAACCGCTCGTCGAGGACCTTGCCGGCGGCCGTGGCGAGGAGTTCGCCGACCCATTGGCCTTCCAGCGGCTCCTGCGCCTGCACCTTGGGCAGGGCGTCGCCGCCGTCCCGCCGGGCGGCCCCCTGGCGCAGGTGGACGAGTTCGGCGCCGCCCGATTCGGGGCGTGCCCCGTCGAAGGCGTCGTCGAGGGCTCCCTCGCGGACCGCGAGCTGGTAGACGGCTAGCTGGGGGTGGCGCTCGACCTCGCGCGCGGTGGGCGTCTGCTTGCCCGTCTTGAAGTCGACGACGTAGGCGCGGCCGTCGCCGTCCGCCTCGACGCGGTCCATCTGGCCGCGGATGCGCACCTCGTAGTCGCCGGCCTCCAGCGTGACGTCGAAGTCGTGCTCGCTGGCGACCGGCGTGCGGCCGGTGCGGTCCATCACATGCCACTGGAGGAAGCGTTCGAGCGCCACGCGTGCGTGCGCCTTCTCCTGAGTGGACTTCCACGGCGCGTCGAAGGCGAGGGCGTTCCACACGGAGTCGAGGCGTTCCATGAGGACGTCGAGGTCGGCCGGGGTGTGCCCGGAGGCGACCTCGTCGGCGAGGACGTGCACCACGTTGCCGAAGCCCTGGGCGGCCGTGGCGGGCGCGTCGGCCTTCACCTCGCGGCCCAGGAACCACTGCAGGGCGCAGGTGTTGGCGAGCTGGTCGAGGGCGCTGCCGGAGAGCACGACGGGCTGCTCGCGGTCGCGCAGCGGCACCTTGCTCTCGGTCGGCTCGAACATGCCCCACCAGCGGTAGGGGTGGGCGGCGGGCGCCAGGGGCCGGCCCTCCTCGTCGGCGAGCGCGGCGAGCCGGGCGAGGCGGCGGGCGGCCGCCTCGCGGAGGGGCGCGGAGACGCGCGGGTCGACCGTGGTGGCGCGCAGTTCGGCGACGAGCGCGGCGACCGACAGGGGCCGGCGGGGGCGGCCGGTGACGTCCTTCGGCTCGGCGCCGAGTTCGGTGAGGAAACGGGAGGGCTGGTCGCCGTCGTCGGCGGGCGCTTTGACGGCGGTGACGACGAGACGGTCCCGCGCGCGCGTGGCCGCGACGTAGAAGAGGCGGCGTTCCTCGGCGAGCAGCGCACCCGGGGTGAGCGGCTCGGCGAGTCCGTCGCGGCCGATGCGGTCGGCCTCCAGGAGGGAGCCGCGGCGACGCAGGTCCGGCCACAGGCCTTCCTGGACGCCTGCCACGACGACCAGACCCCATTCCAGGCCCTTGGCGCGGTGTGCCGTCATCAGGCGTACGGCGTCGGGGCGCACGGCACGGCGGGCGAGGGTGTCGGCGGCGATGTCCTCGGCCTCGATCTCTGCCAGGAAGTTCAGCGCGCCGCGTCCGCCGGTGCGTTCCTCCGCGCGCGCGGCGGTGGCGAACAGCGCGCACACCGCGTCCAGGTCGCGGTCGGCGTTGCGGCCGGCGGCGCCGCCGCGACGGGCGGCCCGCTCCAGGCGCGCGGGCCAGGGCGTCCCGTCCCAGAGGTCCCACAGCGCTTCCTCGGCCGTGCCGCCCTCGGCGAGGCGCGCGCGGGCCGTCGCCAGCAGCGCGCCGAGGCGCTGGGCGCCGCGCGCGTACGTGGGGTCGTGGGCGACGAGGCGCTCCGGCTCGGCCAGGGCGCGCGTGAGGAGTTCGTCGGAGGGCGGCGGCAGCGGGTTGCCCGCGGCCCGCTCCTCCTCGCGCAGGGCCCGGCCGAGGCGGCGCAGGTCGGCGGCGTCCATGCCGGCAAGGGGTGAGGCCAGCAGCGTCAGGGCGGTTTCGGCGTCGAGCCAGCCGAGGGCCTGCCCGGCTTCGCCGACCGCCGCGGCGTCGCTCTGCGCGCCGCGCGCGTCCTCGGTCGGCGCGGCGCAGGCCTCTGCCGTCGCCACCGCCCGCAGGGCCGCCAGCAGGGGCGCCACCGCGGGTTCGTGGCGCAGGGGGAGGTCGTCGCCGTCGATGTCGAGGGGCACGCCCGCGGAGGTGAGGGCGCGGCGGACCGTGGGGATCGTGCGCGATCCGGCGCGCACCAGGACGGCCATCTCGCCCCAGGGGACGCCGTCCTCGAGGTGGGCGCGGCGCAGGATGTCGGCGACGTTGTCCAGTTCGGCGCCGGGCGTCGGATACGTGTAGACCTCGACCCGGCCGCCGGCGCGTGCGGCGGTCAGGGCGCGGTGGGCGCGGACCTTCTCCGCCGGCAGCCGGGTCAGCGGCATCCGCTGCGTCAGCAGCCGGGTGGCCGCCAGCAGGGCCGCGCCGGAGCGCCGGGAGGTGCGCAGCACCTCGACGGGGGCGGGTGTGCCGTCGGGGCGGGAGAAGGCGTGCGGGAACTCCAGGATGCCGTTCACGTCGGCGCCCCGGAAGGTGTAGATCGACTGGTCGGGGTCACCGAAGGCGACCAGGGTGCGGCCGCCGCCGGCCAGGGCGTGCAGCAGCCGGACCTGAGCCGGGTCGGTGTCCTGGTACTCGTCGACGAACACGGCGTCGTACTGCGCGGCCAGCCGCTCGGCGACCTCGGCGCGCTGGGCGAGGAGCACGGCGCGGTGGACGAGTTCGGCGTAGTCGATCACCCCGTGCAGGTCGAGCACGTCGAGGTACTCGGCGAGGAAGGCGGCCGCGGCGCGCCAGTCGGGACGGCCGATGCGGTGGGCGAACGCGTCCAGGGACGCGGGGTCCAGGCCCAGTTCGCGGCTGCGGGCCAGCACCGCGCGGACCTCGTCGGCGAAGCCGCGGGTGGTGAGGCAGGCGCGCAGTTCGTCCGGCCAGCGCACGTGGGCGAGGCCGAGCCGTTGCAGGTCGAGCTGGCCGGCGAGCAGCTCGCGGACGGCCACGTCCTGTTCGGGGCCGGACAGCAGCCGCAGCGGCTCCACGAACAGGTCGGCGTCCTGGTGGGCGCGGACCAGGGCGTAGCAGTACGAGTGGAAGGTGGTCGCCTGGGGGGCGCGAGCGGCGCCCATGCGCCGCGCCATCCGGTCGCGCAGCTCGACGGCGGCCTTGCGGCTGAACGTGAGGACGAGGATGCGCGCGGGGTCGCCGCCGCGGGCGATCCGGGCCGCCACGGACTCGACGAGGGTGGTGGTCTTGCCCGTGCCCGGACCCGCGAGGACGAGCAGGGGTCCGGCGCCGTGATCAACCACGGAGCGCTGTGCTGCGTCCAGACGAGGGGGAACCACCCGGGCGGGCGGGGTACGCACCAGTCGGTAAGCGCCACGGCTCCCCTGTCGCCCCGGGTGGGGCGACAGGCGCCTGCTGGAGGAAGAGGTGCTCACGTGGTTCGCCGGTCCTGGTGGGTGTGCTGGTCGACGGATCGTCGTCCGGGGAGGTCGGTGATCGCGGGATGAGAGGGACGCGTGCCGCCGACGCTACGCCGACGACCGGCCCGGAAGGACGGCTTCCGCTTCTTCCCTCGGGCCCCGCACATCTCGGAGGTCCCACGCCCCACGAACGTACGCCATGCCGCGGGCGTGCCCTGTACGCGCCCTTTCGCCCGTACGGGCCACAGGCGCCTCCCGAGCCCGCCCGATGGCGGAAGCTGTCAGGTGTGACCCGCCGCGCGTTCGCCGCCGTCCCACCTCGCCCGTCGCATGTCGAGACGCGGGACGTGGCCCTCCGCGGCCCGGCTCGCCGCCTTCAGCGGAGTGCCCTCGGCGCGGTAGCGCTCCAGCGCCCGCAGCTCGTGCCCCGGGAGGAGGACCCCGTCCGCGCGCACGACACGCCACCACGGGACGGCGCCGCCGTAGAGGGCCATCACCCGGCCGACCTGTCTCGGACCGCCCTCCTCCAGCCACTCGGCGACGTCCCCGTACGTCATGACCCGCCCGGGCGGGATCAGCTCCGCGACCTCGAGGACCCGCTCGGCGTACTCCGGCAGCGCGTGCGTGTACTCCGGGCGGGCGTCGTCCGGAAGGCTCTGCTCGCTCATCCGCCCCATCCTGCCCCACCGCACCGACAATGCGACGGGCCCGCGACGCAGTGTGACCCTCGCTCCCGGGCGAGGCTTCGGGCAGACTGTGCGCCCCCGCATTTGCACCCTGATGCCCCCGTGTGTCGGCGGAGCATGCCACCATCGTGCGGGCGGTGACCGGTGATACGAGACCAAGAAGAGACGATGAGACAGCAGGGCGTGCACGCAGAGGACGCGCAGGGCGCCTCTGACGCCGCGTCGCGCCCGGACATCCCCGACGAGCCACGGGAGGAGGTGCACATCGACGAGGTCGAGGGTGACGAACCCCTGCTCCCCGCGCGCGTGCACCGCCCCTCCGACCTGATGCGGCTCATGATCGGCGTGCTCGCCGTCATCGTGCTCCTGGGCATCGCCGCCTTCGCCCACGGCACCACCTCGGGCCTCGAACAGGACATCAACAAGGGCACCGGACAGGCGCCCGACCTGCTCATCAAGATCGCCGGCCTGGCGTCGAGCATCGCGATCCTGCTGGTCCCGGTCGCTTTCGCGATCGAGCGACTGATCAAGCGGGACGGGCTGCGCATCGCCGACGGCGTGCTCGCGGCGGTCCTCGCGCACGGTGTGACGCTCGCCACCGACCTGTGGGTCGCGAAGGCCGCTCCGGGCTCCATCCAGGAGGCGCTGACCCAGCCCTCCCCCGGTGACATCCACGCCCTGACCGACCCGGTGCACGGATATCTCGCACCCGTCATCGCGTACATGACGGCCGTCGGCATGTCGCGTCGCCCCCGCTGGCGCTCGGTGCTGTGGATCGTGCTGCTCCTCGACGCCTTCTCGATGCTCGTCACCGGATACACGACGCCGTTCTCGATCATCCTCACCGTGCTGATCGGCTGGACGGTCGCGTACGGCACCCTGTACGCCGTCGGCTCGCCCAATGTGCGACCCACGGGGCGGACCCTCATGGCGGGCCTGCGGCACGTCGGGTTCCGTCCGGTGAGCGCCGCCCGCGAGGAGACGCCGGACGCGGCGGAGGGCGACCGGGGAAGACGCTACTTCGTCACCCTGGAGGACGGACCGCCGCTGGACGTGACGGTCGTCGACCGGGAGCAGCAGGCCCAGGGCTTCTTCTACCGCGCATGGCGCAATCTGGCCCTGCGCGGCTTCGCCACCCGCAGCAGCCTGCAGTCGCTGCGCCAGGCGCTGGAGCAGGAGGCGCTGCTCGCCTACGCGGCCATCGCGGCCGGCGCCAACGCGCCGAAGCTGATCGCCACCTCCGAGCTGGGGCCCGACGCGGTGATCCTGGTCTACGAGCACACCGGCGGCCGCACCCTCGACTCGCTGGCGGACGAGGAGATCACCGACGACCTGCTGCGCAACACCTGGCACCAGGTGCGGGCCCTGCAGTCACGGCGCATCGCGCACCGGCGGCTCGCCGGCGACGCGATTCTGGTGGATCGTTCCGGCACGGTGATCCTCACCGATCTGCGCGGCGGCGAGATCGCGGCCGGCGACCTGCTGCTGCGGATGGACGTCGCCCAGCTGGTGACGACACTGGGCCTGCGGGTGGGCGCCGAGCGGGCGGTGACCTCCGCGGTGGGCGTGCTCGGGCCGGACGCGGTCGCGGACTGTCTTCCGATGCTCCAGCCCATCGCGCTGTCCCGCTCCACGCGCGCGACGCTGCGCCGGCTGGCCCGCGAGCGCGCACAGCGCGAGCGGGAAGCGGTACTGGAGGCCTCCCAGCTGGCCAAGCAGGCCCGCGCGGAGGCGGCCGAGGCCGACACCGAGGCAGCCGTCGCGGAGAAGCCCGGCAAGAAGGCCGTGCGCGCGGAGGCCCGGGCCGAGAAACGGGCCATCGACGAGGCGCTGGAGGGGGCGCGCGAGGAGGACCTGCTGACGCAGATCCGGCACGAGGTGCTGCTGATCCGCCCCCAGGCGCCGGTCGAGCCCGCCAGGCTGGAACGGGTGCGGCCGCGCACCCTGATGAGCTTCATCGCCGGCGCCATCGGCGCGTACTTCCTGCTGACCCAGCTCACCCACATCGAGTTCGGCCCGCTGATCGCCAACGCCGAATGGGGCTGGGTCGCCGCGGCCGTGCTGTTCTCGGCGCTGAGCTACGTCGCCGCCGCGATGAGCCTGCTGGGCTTCGTGCCCGAGCGGGTGCCGTTCCCGCGGACCGTGGCCGCGCAGGTCGCCGGGTCCTTCGTGAAGATCGTCGCGCCGGCCGCGGTCGGCGGCGTCGCCCTCAACACGCGCTTCCTGCAGCGCGCGGGAGTGCGGCCGGGGCTCGCGGTGGCCAGCGTCGGCGCCTCGCAGCTCTTCGGGCTCGGCTGCCACATCCTGATGCTGCTGTCCTTCGGCTATCTGACCGGCACCGAGAAGACGCCGTCGCTGTCGCCGTCCCGCACGGTCATCGCCGGCCTGCTCACGGTGGCGGTGCTCGTGCTCGTCGTGACCTCGGTGCCCTTCCTGCGCAAGTTCGTCAGCACGCGCGTGCGGTCGCTGTTCGCGGGCGTCGTGCCGCGCATGCTGGACGTGCTGCAGCGGCCGCAGAAGCTGGTCACCGGCATCGGCGGCATGCTGCTGCTCACCGCCTGCTTCGTGATGTGCCTGGACGCGTCGATCCGCGCGTTCGGCGACGAGTCGACGTCGCTCAGCATCGCGAGCGTCGCCGTCGTCTTCCTCGCCGGCAACGCGCTCGGCTCCGCGGCGCCGACGCCGGGCGGAGTCGGCGCGGTCGAGGCGACCCTGACGGTCGGCCTGATCGCGGTGGGTCTGCCCAAGGAGGTCGCCGCGCCCGCGGTGCTCCTCTTCCGGCTGCTGACCCTGTGGCTGCCGGTGCTGCCGGGCTGGCTGGCCTTCAACCATCTGACCCGCAAGGGCGCTCTCTAGACGGGGCCCCGACGGCCCGTACCCCGGACGGCCCGCGCCCCGCGCGCGGGCCCGTACGCCACCTCAGGATGGGATCATGCCGATCCCCTGCCGCCCGCGTGCAGCCGCCGTGACCGCCACCGCCGTGCTGCTGTCCTCGCTGGTGGCGGGCTGTGCGCAGGACGCAGGGTCCGGCGGGTCCGGGGATCTGACGGAGCAGAAGCTGAGCTGGAAGGACTGTCCCGCGCCGTCCCAGTCGGAGGGCGGCGGCAGCGCGCCGTCTCCGCTGCCGGACGGTGACCCGTGGAGTTGCGCCACCATGAAGGCCCCCCTCGACTGGGACGACCCCGAGGGCGACACGATCGACCTGGCGCTGGTGCGGGCCCGGGCCAGCGGCGACAAGAGCCGGCGCATCGGCTCGCTGATCTTCAACTTCGGCGGTCCCGGCGGCTCGGGCGTCTCGACCCTGCCGGCCTTCGGCGACGAGTACGCGACCCTGCGCACCCGGTACGACCTGGTCAGCTTCGACCCGCGCGGAGTGGGCCGCAGCGCCGGCGTGCGGTGCGAGAACGACCAGCAGCTCGACGCGTTCTTCCAGCAGGACGCCACCCCCGACGACGCCGCGGAGCGCACCGCGCTGCTGGACAGCACCAGGAAGTTCAACGCGGCCTGCGAGAAGCACTCGAAGAAGATGCTGCCGCGGGTGCGGACCACCGACGCGGCCCGCGACATGGACCTGATGCGTCAGGTGCTCGGCGACGACCGGCTGCACTACTTCGGCATCTCCTACGGCACGGAACTCGGGGGCGTGTACGCCCATCTGTTCCCGAAGAAGGTGGGACGGGCCGTCTTCGACGCGGTCGTCGACCCGACGCAGACGTCCGAGCAGGGCTCGCTCGGGCAGGCCAGGGGTTTCCAGCGCGCGCTGGACAATTTCGCGAAGGACTGCACGTCGAAGCTCGAGGACTGTCCCGTCGGGGACACCGCACAGGACGTCGAGGCCCGTATCGCCGCGCTGCTGAAGCGCCTCGACGCCAAGCCCGTCCCGGGGATCTTCCCCCGTTCGCTGACCCAGAGCGCCGCGACCAACGGCATCGCGCAGGCGCTGTACTCGCAGGACTTCTGGGAGTACCTCACCGAGGGCCTGGAACAGGCCTACGACGGCGACGGCCGGATTCTGATGCTGCTGTCCGACCTGATGAACGGCCGCAGCGAGAACGGCGAGTACAGCAACAGCGTGGCCGCCAACGTCTCCATCAACTGCGCCGACGACAAGCCGCGCTACACGACCGCCGACGTGGAGAGGAAGCTGCCGCAGTTCCGGGCGGCCTCCGCGCTGTTCGGCGACTTCATGGCCTGGTCGATGGTCGGCTGCACCGACTGGGCCGTGCCCGGCGCCGCCGACCACCCGGAGGTGAGCGCGCCCGGGTCCGCGCCGATCCTCGTGGTGGGCAACACCGGCGACCCGGCGACCCCGTACGAAGGGGCGCGGAAGATGGCGGACGCGCTGGGGCGGGGGGTCGGGATCGAGCTGACGTACAAGGGGCAGGGCCACGGCGCGTACGGCAGCAAGAGCCCGTGTGTGCAGCGGGCGGTGGACGGCTATCTGCTGAACGGCACGACGCCGGCCGACGGGACCGTCTGTTCCTGACGGCCGGCGGCTCCAGATCACCGGCGGCGAAAGGCCTCGGATCCCACCGCACCGGCCGGGCGCGCACCGCCCCGCGACCCGCCGCAAACCGCAGCCACACCCGCCCAGGCATCGAGACCGAGCGCACGATATTCGCAGGTCACAGGGTTATCCACAGGCTCGGACGGCTGGGGTCGCCGACGCCTAACATGGCCTGAGAGCCATCCGCCGCCGAGCGCGGACGGCCTGCAAGGGGGGAGGCGCGCATGGCGCGATTCGCACGGTGGACGGCGTGGGGGGCCGCCGTCGCACTGCTGGCCACGGGCTGCGGCGGGGGCGGCGCGTCGGAAGAGAAGGCCGGCGGCAGGGGCGGTACGGCCGACGCCCGGCCCACAGCCGGCTCCGCCTCGGCCGCGGCCACGCCGTCGGCGGCCCTGCCCGCCGCGCTGACCGGGCAGAAACTCGACTGGGGCCGGTGCGGACCCACCGCGGACTCCTCGGCGCCGGGCGGCAACTGGCAGTGCGCCACGCTGAAGACGCCGCTGGACTGGTCGCAACCCGGCGGCCGCACGATCGATCTCGCCCTCGTGCGCGCCAAGTCCCGCGCCGAAGGCAGCGACCGCATCGGTTCGCTCCTGTTCAACTTCGGCGGCCCCGGCGCCTCGGGGGTGTCCACGCTTCCCTCCTACGGCTCGACGGTCTCCTCGCTCCGCGACCGCTACGACCTGGTGAGCTGGGATCCTCGCGGGGTGGGCGCGAGCGACGGCGTCCGCTGCCGCAGCGACAAGGACATCCAGGCCGCCGAGTCCCTCGACTCCACCCCGGACACCCCCGCCGAGGAGCAGGCGTTCTTCCAGGACGCCACCGCCTTCGGCGAGGGATGCCGCAAGGCCGCGGGCACGCTGCTGGCCCACGTGTCGACCACCGACACGGCCCGCGACATGGACCTGATGCGCCAGGTGCTCGGCGACCGGAAGACGCACTACTTCGGCATGTCGTACGGCACCGAACTCGGCGGTGTGTACGCCCACTTGTTCCCGCAGAACGTCGGCAGGCTCACCCTCGACGCGGTCGTCGACCCGAGCGCCGACGCGGTCGGCCACGCCCTGAACCAGGCACGGGGTTTCCAGCGTGCGCTGGAGGACTACCTCGCGTCGACCGGCCAGAACCCGCAGGCGGGCAGCACGAGGATCGCGGCCCTGCTGGACCGGCTGGACGCCCGCCCGCTGCCCGGGACGGACGGGCGCAAGCTGACACAGGCGCTGGCGGTCATCGGCATCGTCCTGCCGTTGTACAGCGAGGCGGGCTGGCCGAGGCTCACCAGGGCCCTGAAGGCCGCGCAGACAGGGGACGGCTCCGAACTGCTCGAGCTCGCCGACCGCTACAACGAGCGGGACTCCTCCGGGCGTTACGGCACGACGGCCCATTCCCAACGGGTCATATCGTGCCTGGACGACAGGCGGCGGCCGACCGCGCAGGAGACGAAGCTGCTGGTGCCGCAGTTCGAGAAGGTCTCTGCCGTGTTCGGGGACTTCCTCGCCTGGGACACAGTCGGCTGGTGCCACGACTGGCCGGTGGCCGGGCAGTACGACACCCCGGAGGTGAGCGCGGCGGGAGCGGCGCCGATCCTGCTGGTCGGCACTACCGGGGACCCTGCGACGCCGTACGAGGGCACACGGAAGATGGCGGACGAACTCGGCAAGGGCGTGGGCGTGCGGCTCACCTGGAAGGGCGAGGGGCACATCGCGTACGGGAGCGGGAGCTCGTGCGTCGACTCCGCGGTGGACGACTACCTGCTGAAGGGAGTGGTCCCGCGGGACGGCACGGTCTGCTCATGACGGCGGCGGGGGCTTCGCACACCCCTGGTGCGCGAAACCCCCGCCGATCCCGCCGGGAGGCCCGACAGATCTGCCGGGCCGAGCGAACGCCCGAATCAGTAGACGGGCTTGCTCGGTTCGATCTGATGGACCCAGCCGATCACGCCGCCGCCGACGTGCACGGCGTCGGAGAAGCCCGCCGACTTCAGCACGGCGAGGACTTCCGCACTGCGGACACCCGTCTTGCAGTGCAAGACGATCTTCTTGTCCTGGGGCAGGCCCTCCAGGGCGGTGCCCATCAGGAACTCGTTCTTCGGGATCAGCTTGGCGCCCGGGATGGAGACGATCTCGTACTCGTTCGGCTCGCGGACGTCGATGATCTCGATGCTCTCGCCGTCGTCGATCCACTCCTTGAGCTGCTTGGGAGTGATCGTCGAGCCGGCCGCGGCCTGCTGGGCCTCCTCGGAGACGACGCCGCAGAAGGCCTCGTAGTCGATGAGCTCGGTGACCGTCGGGTTCTCGCCGCAGACCGCGCAGTCGGGGTCCTTGCGGACCTTGACCTGGCGGTACTGCATCTCCAGGGCGTCGTAGATCATCAGGCGGCCGACCAGCGGCTCGCCGATGCCCGCGAGCAGCTTGATCGCCTCGTTGACCTGGATCGACCCGATGGACGCGCACAGCACGCCCAGCACGCCGCCCTCGGCGCAGGAGGGGACCATGCCCGGCGGCGGGGGCTCCGGGTACAGGCAGCGGTAACAGGGACCGTGCTCGGACCAGAAGACGGACGCCTGGCCGTCGAAGCGGTAGATGGAGCCCCACACGTACGGCTTGTTCAGCAGCACGCACGCGTCGTTGACCAGGTAACGGGTCGCGAAGTTGTCGGTGCCGTCGACGATCAGGTCGTACTGGCTGAAGATGTCCATCACGTTCTCGGCCTCGAGCCGCTCTTCGTGAAGGACCACGTTGACGTACGGGTTGATGCCGAGGACGGAGTCGCGGGCGGACTCGGCCTTGGAGCGGCCGATGTCGGCCTGGCTGTGGATGATCTGCCGCTGCAGGTTCGACTCGTCGACCTCGTCGAACTCCACGATGCCGAGCGTGCCCACGCCCGCCGCGGCCAGGTACATCAACGCCGGCGAGCCCAGACCGCCGGCGCCCACACAGAGCACCTTGGCGTTCTTCAGCCGCTTCTGCCCGTCCATCCCCACGTCGGGGATGATCAGGTGGCGGGAGTACCTGCGAACCTCGTCTACGGTGAGCTCGGTGGCCGGCTCGACCAGGGGTGGCAGCGACACGGGGACTCCGTTGGTCGGTCAGTCATGACGGTTGTTCTCCCCGTAACAGTGCCATGGCCATTTTCATTCCGAGACACCTGTTCCGATCCGCGAGACGATTTCGTCCCAGTAGCCGGGCATGGTCTCCCAGGGGTCGCGTGCGCCGCCGCGTTCGACGCCGTCCGTGAACCAGATCGTCGCGGCGCCCTGCCAGCGGGCGATGCGCAGCGCCTCGTCGAGATGCCCGCGCGGCACGCCGTGCACGAAGTGGCAGAAGCGCTCCGGCGGGTGCTCCGCCGTCCACTCGGCCACCTGCGACCAGCGGTAGTCGCTCCACGGGCCGGAGAAGGTGACCAGCTGGTCGGCCAGCTCGGCGTAGCCGGCGCAGGGGTGGATGCCGTGGTCGAGGACGACGTGCGGCGCGTCGTGGAGCGTGCGCAGCGCGCCGGTCGTGCGGCGCAGTCCGGGCAGCGTGCTGCGGTCGGCCGGGCAGCGGTCCAGGAGGAAGCCGTCGACCTGGTACCAGTCGAGGTAGCGCTGTGCCTCGGAGATCATCTCGGCGAGGGCGCGGGCTCCGTACAGCGCGTCGATGCGCCCGAGGACGCGGACGCCGGCGTTGCGCAGCCGGCCCGCGGATTCCAGGCAGCTCGGGTCGGGACGCGAGCCGGGTCCGTCGCAGACGTCCAGGGCGACCCAGTGCAGAGGCCGCCCGGGCCGGGCGAGTTCGCCCCACTCGGCGGGCGCGAGCAGCGGATGCGCGAGGCCCGGGACGCCGAGGCCGGTGCGGACGTCGGTGGTGCCGGGGTGCGCGCTGCCCGCCGGTCTTCCGGTCAGATACGACATGCCGCCTCCATCCAGATGTCGGCGAGGGACTCCTCGAGGTTGATCCGGGGGCGCCAGCCGAGCCGGTCGCGGGCGGTGCGCACGTCCGCCTGCTGCCAGCTGCCGCAGCCGTCCGGGTACGGGTACGCGACCGGGCCTGCGTGGTCGGCCTCGGGGCGGGGGTGGCCGATGGCGGACCGCAGGTGGCCGCCGGGCGGGCCGTCGAGTTCGTGGAGGGCGCCGCCGTATCCGGCCACGCGCGCGAGGACGGCCGCGGCGTCGCGCAGCCGCACGGCACGCCCCGAGCCGATGTTGATGACGCCCTGCGCCGCGGACAGCGAGGCGGCGTGCACGGCCCGGGCCACGTCACGGACGTCGATGAAGTCCCGCTGCACGCCGAGACCGCCGAGTTTGAGCTCGCCGTCGCCGGACTGCATGGCGCGGCGCATGGCCTCGGCGAGGCGGCCCAGCGGGGAGCCGGCGGGCGTGCCCGGGCCCGCGGGCGAGAACACCCGGAGCACGACGGCGTCGAGTCCGGAGCCGAGGACGAGTTCGGTGGCGGCGAGTTTGCTGACGCCGTACGGGCCGCCCGGCCGGGGCACGGCGTCCTCGGCCGTGGAGGAGCCGGGCTGGCTCGGGCCGTACTCGGCGCCGCAGCCGACCTGGACCAGCCGGGCGCCGCAGCCGCTGCGGCGCAGGGCTTCGCAGACGGTGGCGACGGCGACGGTGTTGTGCCGGGTGAGTTCGCGGGCGCCGCCCCGGGTGGTGCCCGCGCAGTTGACGACGACCTGGGGGTGGACCGCGTCGAGGAAGCGGGTGAGCGCGCCGGGGCTGCCGGACGCGAGGTCGAAGCGGACGTCCGCGTCGTCGCCGCGACCGAGCGCGGTGAGCTGGACGGCGGGGTCGGCGAGCAGACGGTCGGCGACGAAGCGGCCGAGGTAGCCGTTTGCTCCGATCAGCAGAACCCTCATCGTGCGGCTCCCTGGGTGTGCGCCGGGACCTGGGTTGCCGGAACCGCGGACGCCGGGACCGGGGCGGCCGGGGCCGGGGCGCCGGCGACCGCGGGCGCCCCGGTGGCTGCGGTCGTTCCGGATCGGGAGGTGGTCATCTGGTCTCTCCTTCTGGGGTGTTGCGGTGGGCTGCGGCGAAGTGCGGGAGCGCGGACGTCGTGCGGTCGGGGCACAGTGGGGGATGCGCCGCGTGAGGTGTTCGCGGTGGCTGCGGGGACGGGCGGGGGCGGGCTCGCGTCAGCACGGCTGGTCCGTTCCCGCGTGGGCCGAGGCCCGGGTCAGCGTGCGGGCGGCGTGGACCAGGAGGACCAGGGCCGCGCTGCCGCAGACGAGGACCGGAACGCCGGCCGGCCCCCAGGCCGCGACCAGGTCGTTCACGGGCACGGCCAGGAAGTCGCAGCCGGGCAGGCGGCCGGAGAAGACCGCGGCCGGGGCCAGCGCCTCGGCCGCGCCGGCCGCCCCGAGGACGACGGCGGGGGCGTGGGCGAAACCGTGCACGACGAGGAGGCGGGCCAGGAAGAGGAGGCCGCCGAGCGTGAGGATGTGGCCG
This sequence comes from Streptomyces sp. NPDC001027, assembly GCF_040299045.1. Classification (NCBI taxonomy): domain Bacteria; kingdom Bacillati; phylum Actinomycetota; class Actinomycetes; order Kitasatosporales; family Streptomycetaceae; genus Streptomyces; species Streptomyces sp. NPDC001027. The sequence goes on along the minus strand of NZ_JBEPBI010000052.1, from coordinate 2,851 downwards.
TATCCGGCGGGCTCGCCCAGGAAGGCCGCGCTGAGAGCGGTCAGCGCGGCGAGCGCGCCCAGGAACAGAGCGAGGACGCCGAGCAGCAACGGCTGCACGGAGGCGGCGAACTCGTCGAGGCCGCGGCTGGTGTCCAGGCGGCGGCGGGCCCGCGCGGCGAGCAGGTGGGCGCACCAGGCGGCGGGCGCGCAGCCCAGGGTGAGGGCGAGCAGCGGCGCGGCGGCCGCGGGCCAGGGGCCGTCCGCCGTCCCGTCGGGCAGGCCGTCCGGGCCGCCGCCGACGGCGGCGCGCAGGAGGCTGTCGCCGAGCGCCGCATAGGCGAGGAGCCAGCAGGTCCAGGCCTCCGTCCGGTGCGGACCGGGGTGGGCGCCGCGACGCCGGCTCAACGGTCCCCGGCGCAGCGCCGCGTGCACGGCGAGGACGACGGCGAGGAGGCCCCCGGCGGCGACGAGGAGAGCGGTGCGCCCGTGGGTGAGGCGCACGCCGGTCACGGTGGCGGCGCACAGGAGGCCGGGCAGCAGGGTGAGCAGCGCCCAGTCCAGGCGGGGCCGCGGGGCGGCGGTGGGCGCGGCGGGCGGCGGTGCGTCCCCGTCGCGCGGGACCCGGGCGTACATCTCCTCGGCGAGGGAGAAGACGTCGCGGTGCCGGAAGCGTGCGGCGGTGCGGTCGGTGACCCCGTGGGCCTCGAGGCCGGCCGCGATCTCCAGCGGGTCGACGGCCCGTTCGCACAGTTCGCGGTGACGGTGCATCAGGGTCTTCACCGGGTCCGCTCCGCCGCGGCGGGGCGCGGCCGGCCCGGGACCGCCGGCCGCGGCGCCCCCGTCAGCGGCGCCGGAGGCGACGACCCCGGCACCGGCACCAGCACCAGCACCAGCACCAGCACCGGTATCGCGGGGTGTGTCCCGTCCGTCCCGTCCGTCCAGTCCGTCCGGCCCGCTCATCGTGCTCCCTCCGTCACGGCGACCGGCGAGGCGTCCCGGGTCTGTCGGTCCGCCGCAGCCCAGGCAGGTCCCGGGCGGACGGTGACCGACGCGCCCGGGCCGCTCCACAGGCCGGGCAGACACGCCTCGGGCGGGACGGCGAACGGGCGGGGGTCGCCGTCGTCGTCCACGAGGTACCGGCGCATCGGGGCCTGGGAGACGAGCTCGAGGTAGATGCCGTGGAACGCCGTGACGTTCTGCTCGACGGTGAACAGTTCGAGGGCGCGGGCGCGGGCGGCCGCGCCCAGGCGCGCACGGCGCTCGGGGTCGTGCAGCAGGGCGACGCAGGCGTCCGCGAGCGCCCGCGGATTGCGCGGCGGCACGACCAGACCGGTGCCTCCGATGACCTCGACCACGGCGCCGACGTCGGTCGACACGGTCGCCCGGCCGCAGAGCATCGCCTCGACCAGGCCGACCGGGAAGCCCTCGACGACACTGGACAGGACGACGACCGCCCCGGCCGCGTACGCCTCGGCGAGGGTGGCCGACTCCGGGCCGCCGATCTCCTCGAAGGAGACCGGGTTGTCGCCGACGGCGTGCGGTCCGGCCGCCTCGTCGGGGAAGAGCTGGGCAGCGAGCATCCGGCAGTGGCCGAGGTAGGCCCGGCCCTCCTCGCCGGACGCCGCGCCGATGATCCGCAGCCGGGTGCGTGGCTCCTCCTTGCGGATCTCCGCGAAGGCGTGGAGCAGGGACACCAGGTCCTTCGCCGGTTCCACCCGGCCGACCCAGACCAGTGTGCGGGGGTCGGCGGTGTCCGGGGAGTCGCCCACGTCGGCGAAGCGGGACGTCTCCATGCCCGGGTAGACGGTGCGCAGTTTGGCGCGGTCGGCGCCGCACCGCTCCTGCCAGCGGCGGGCGTGCGCGTTGCCGGGTGTCACGCACGCCGCCTGCCGGTAGACCTCGGCCGCGAGCCGGCCGTGGAAGGCCGCGAGCAGGGCGCGCACGGCGGGAGCGGCGGGGACGGCGGCAGGGGCCGGGGCTGCGGCCACAGCAGCGGACGGCGTGCCCCCGGGGCCCGCGGAAGAGGCGCCGTGCCCCGAGCTCAGGTAGTGCGTGCGCAGTCGCACCCCGTACTCGGTGACCAGGAGCGGCACGTCGAAGAAGTGGTGTGCGAGGAGTCCGGGCAGGGCGGCCGCGCCGCCGGACGCGGCGTGGCAGACGTCGACCGCGGCGAGGCCCCGGCCTCCCTCCTCGCCGAGGTCGTCGTACCAGTCGAGCGAGAGGGGGCGCAGGGCGCTTTCGAGGTGTGCGGCGACGGCGAGCAGATCGGGTACGCGCGCCTCGCGCGCCGTGCGCAGCGCGCCGGGCGCGCGGCAGGCACGTTCCAGGGCGCGCACGGCGCCCTCCGAGCGGAGCGCTCCCACCAGGCCGCCCTCGTCGCGGGCGAGTTCGGCGAGGCCGTACAGCGCAGTGGCGAAACGGTCCGCCTGAGCGGTCGGAGCGGCCTGTGCGAACGCGGCCGCGTCCGACGGGTCCCCCTCGCACAGGGCTGCCGCCAGCTCCCCGTAGGACTCGGCGAATCGCCGGCGCGCCCGCCTGCCGTGGACGGCCCCGTCGTCCCGCGCCGTCCACAGCGGTGCGGTGCGCACCCGGCTGACCTGCGGCGGCAACGCGACCCAGCCGGCGTTCTCCTGGCCTTCGGTCCGGCTGAGCGCGTACACCTCGAACTCGTGCTGTTCGAGGCCGCGCACGAGCCGGTCGCACCAGAGTCCGGCGTCACCGCTCACATACGGATAGCCACCCTCCGTCAGCAGTCCGATGCGCACGCGCACTCCCGATCTCCCGTTTGGTGAGCCGTCGTTGACCCGGCGGCTCGCAGCGGGAAGAACGTATGCGGACAAGGCGGTGGCGCGACGGACGGTTGTCCGTCG